>NZ_JBARCR010000439.1:0-4516 GCF_049794275.1 Trebonia sp. | reverse complement strand
GTGGAGCCGGCCGCGGACCAGCCGGGGGACGCCGCCGGGGTCGGCATCGGCGGACCGGGCGGCGCGGACCGGCGGGCGGACGACGAGCTGCTGAGCCTGGTGTTCGCCTGCTGCCATCCGGCGCTGCCCGAGCAGGCACAGGTCGCGCTGACGCTGCGCGCCGTCTGCGGCCTGACCAGTGACCAGATCGCGTCCGCTTTCCTGGTCAGCGAGCCGACCATGGCCCAGCGGCTGCTGCGGGCGCGCAAGGCGCTCGCGCAGGCGAGAGTCAAGGTGCGCGTGCCCGACCCCGACGACCTCGGCGAGCGGCTGGCCGGCGTGCTCGCCGTCGTGTACCTGGTCTTCAACGAGGGGTACCTGGCCAGCTCGGGCCGCGAGCCCGCCCGCCGCGACCTGGCCGCCCAGGCGATCGCGCTGACCAGGACGCTGCACCGGCTGATGCCGCGCGAGCCCGAGGTGCTCGGCCTGCTCGCGCTGCTCTTGCTGCACGAGTCGCGGGCCGCCGCCAGGTTCGACGGCTGGGGCCGGCTGATCAGGCTCAAGGATCAGGACCGGTCGCGGTGGGACAAGAAGCTCGCCGACGAGGCGGGCGTCTTGCTCGACCGCGCGATCGCGCTGCGCCGCGCGGGGCCGTACCAGGTGCAGGCGGCGATCGCGGCGCTGCACGCGCAGGCGCCGTGTTACGAGGAGACCGACTGGCGGCAGATCCGGCTGCTGTACAGCCGGCTGCAGCAGCTGGCCCCGTCCCCGGTGGTGCTGCTGAACCGGGCGGTCGCCACCCGGTACGCCGTGGGCGCCGAGGCCGCGCTCGCGGAGATCGAACCGCTGGCCGCCGAACTCGACGGCTACCACCTCTTCCACGCGCTGCGCGCCGGCCTGCTCGCTGCCCTGGGCCGGACCGACGAGGCACAGGCGGCCAGCGAGCGAGCGCTCGCGCTGACCGTCAACCCGGCCGAGCGCGAGCTGCTCACTCGCGGACTGTCGCTGTGAGCCCCGGTCAGCCCATCTCGATGACGGGACGGACCTCGACCGCGATCCAGCCGCGGTCGACACCCGGCCAGGTCTTGGCGACCTCGACGGCCTCGTCGATCGAGTCGGCGTCGATTACCGAGTAGCCGCCGAGCACTTCCTTCGTCTCCACGAACGGGCCGTCGGTCACCCCGGCCGCCCGCACGGTCCTGGCCGAGTCCGCCCCCTGCAGCTGGTGCCCGCCGTCCAGCTTGCCGGTCGCGCCCCACTTCTCGTACCAGGCGCCGATCTCGGCGTACCAGGCGCCGTACTCGGGGCTCTGCTGCGCCGGCTCGGCCGGGGTGTCGATGATCAGCATGACGTACTTCACGTGCGTCTCCTTGTCCTCGCGGTGCCCTGCATGAGGCACCCTCTCACCGCACACCACGAATGGCGAGCAGCCGGATCCGACAACAGTCGCCACGAGATCGTTCCGAATATCAAAAAGCTCCCCGGATGCCGACGGGGGCCGAGTCGCGGTTCTCCACCCGCCAGACGAGGCGGAGAGCTGACCAGTCCTCGTCGAGCGTGGCGACCTTGACGTCGACCAGGCCTAGGGCGAGCGCGTGCTCGCGAACGATGTTGTCGGTGATGTCGCTGGCGTGGCCGGCCGCGCGGCGCGGCCAGGCCGCCCATATGGCGCCGGCCGGGAAGATGCGCCTGGCCAGGCCCGGCAGCCTGTCGGGGATCTCCGCGGCCGTGCGGAAGAACGCGAGGATCACGTCGGCGGCGCCGTCGGGGTCCGCGTCCAGCAGGCCGCCGGGTGGCTCTTGCAGCTCCCAGCCGTCGGGCGGGTCGTCGAGCGCTACGCGGTGGCCGGGCTTGAGGCCTAGCTTGCGCGCCTGTGGCGTGCCGGAGTAGCCGGCGGGCATCGTCGTCGCGGCGACTAGGGGACGGGGATGTCGTGGTGCTCGGCCGCGAATTCGAGCTCGGCGGGGGAGAGGTCGGCTTCCTTGACGAGGCGTACCAGGTCGAAGTGGCGGCCGACCGGGCACCACTGGACGCGCCACAGGCCCAGGCGCAGCGCCTTGAGCGAGGCGCCGGGGATCCACGTCGTGGTGAAGAGGTGTCCCTGGCGGCAGCGCACCGGGACGCTCCGGCCGAAGGAGTAGCCCTGCTTGACGGCGACGATCGTGCCCGCCACGTAGCCGGCCACGATGACCGCGGTGACGGCAAGCCCGCGCTTGCGCTTCGGCGATGCCATGCATCCAGGCTAGTCCGGTCCGCCGTCACCGCCAGCGACCGGCCGCCGCTAAACCGTGCGCGCCACGTGCAGCACCGCGCCCCAGTGGCGGCGCAGCTGCCCGCCCGGCCTGGCGGCGAGGCGGCGGCGGATCTCGCCGTACAGCCGGTCCCGCTGCCAGTCCGCCATCGCGATGTGCCCGGAGAACGTGTCGAGCAGCCGGATGTAAGCCTCCGCGGTGTACTTGATCTCCCAGTCGAACCGCCGCACCGCCACGCCGGTGAACAGCCCGCTGGCCTCGATCTCGGCCGTCGAGTCGGCGAGCTCGTCGGGCCTGGGGAAGCCGCTGCCCGGCGGCAGGCCCTCGTTGATCTCGTCGTACACGTCCTGGATCTCACGGAAGAACGGGTCGCCGCCGTCGGGGAACGCGTGCACCGCCTCCCAGAACGCCAGGTGCCCGCCCGGCTTCAGCAGCTCCCGCGCCTTCGGGTACCGGATCTCCGGGTTGACCCAGTGCCACGCGGTCGCCGCGAACACCAGCCCGAACGCCTCGGGTGAGGCCGGCCGCCAGGTCTCGAAGTCGGCGTTGACGACGGTGACCCGGTCGAACCCCGCGAGGTTGCGCCTGGCCTCTCCGGCCAGGGCCGCGCCGAGTTCCACGCAGGTGATCCGGAACCCGCGCCGCGCAAGCGGGATGGTCGCCTTGCCAGGCCCGGCACCGACCTCGCAGAGCGAATCGGCCTCGGGTCGCAGCCCGGCCAGGGCGATGAGCGCGGCGTACAGTTCGCCGGGGTACTCGGGCCGCGCCTCCTGGTACTGCGCGGCGGCCGTGTTGAACGTCTGCCTGAGCAGCTCCCTGTCGTTCGCCTCAGGCGGCACAGAAACCAGTCATTTCCGCTGCCTCATCGAGCGCGAGGTGCCAGGGGAAGTCCGCTTCGCCGCTGGCGGGCGGCGGCGTGCCGCCGGGGCCGAGCAGGATGCTGACGCCCTCCGCACGCAGCGTCTTGACGCTGCGCGCGAACTGGGGGCGGGAGGCGAGCGGCCCGCTGACTGCGGGCAGCACGACGATCGGGATGCCCATGCCGGTCTGCTCGGCGAGCACGGCGAGCGCGTAGGTGTCGGCGACGCCGAGCGCCCACTGGTTGAGCACGTTGAACGTGGCGGGGGCGACGACGATCGCGTCGGGGACACGGGACCTGGGCATGCCCGGCTTGCGGTGCACGCTGCGCACCGGCGAGCCGGTCAGCGCCTCCATGCCGGCCGCGTCGAAGAACGCCAGCGCGGACGGGGTGGCGATCACCTGCACCGTCCAGCCTCGCTCGATGGCCTGCTTGACGAGGGTGCCGAGCTGTTCGGCTGGACCGGCGCCGCAGGCGACGACGGACAGAACCCAGCTCTTGCGCGCCATGAAAAATAGATTAGCCCGGCCGGCCTCGCGTCCTTAGGGTTAGCCATTGTGGTCGATGCGCATTACACCGAGCCGCGGCTCGCGGCCCTCTACGATCCCCTGGACCAGGACCGGTCGGATCTCGAGGTATACGCGGCGATGGCGGCGGAGTTCGGGGCACGTTCGGTGCTGGACATCGGGTGCGGCACAGGGACCCTCGCCTGCCTGCTCGCGTCGCGGGGGCTCTCGGTTACCGGGCTCGATCCCGCGCTGGCGTCGCTGGACATCGCCAGGGCCAAGCCGTTCGGCGACCGGGTGCGGTGGGTGCACGGGCCGGCGGACGCGCTGCCCCCGATGCAAGCGGACCTGGCGACGATGACCGGCAACGTGGCGCAGGTCTTCATCACGGACGAGGAATGGGGCACCGTCCTGGCCGCCGCCCATGCGGCGCTGCGGCCAGGCGGCCGGCTGGTCTTTGAGACCCGCGACCCGGCGCGGCAGGCGTGGCTGGAGTGGGGGCGGCCGCATTCCTACATCCGGGCGGTGGTTCCCGGCATCGGCGGAGTCGAGGCGTGGGGAAACGTCACCGAGGTCAGCGGCGAGCTCGTCACGTTCCGGACTACTTACGTCTTCGACGCCGACGGCGCGGTGCTGACGTCGGATTCGACGCTGCGGTTCCGCGGCCGGGACGCGGTCCTCGATTCGCTGGCGGCCGCCGGATTCACCGCCGACGAGATCAGGGACGCCCCCGACCGGCCCGGCCGGGAGTTCGTCTTCGTCGCAAGGCGGGTGCCAGGCGCATAATGGCCGTGTGAGGCATGAGCGCCGCCACGAAGTGTGGGCAGCGGTGGTTCGCACGGCCAGGTCGGTGACCGGCCGCCTGACGCGCCGCCGCGGTCGCCCGCCGGAAGACGCGGGCGTCCGCGAACCGCGCCGCC
>NZ_JBARCR010000438.1:0-3256 GCF_049794275.1 Trebonia sp. | reverse complement strand
GCGTCGCGCAGGGCGTCGGCGGCGCGCTCGCCTCGCCCGCCGTGCTCGCGCTGGTCGTCAGCGGCTTTCCCGAAGGCAGGGAGCGGACCAGGGCGCTGGCCATCTACGCCGGCGTGGTGACCGGCGGCGGCTCGCTCGGCCTCGTCCTGGGCGGGGTGATCACCCAGTGGCTGGACTGGCGCTGGGTGCTGTTCATCAACGTGCCGATCGGCATCGCGGTGGTCGCTGCCACTCCGCTGTTCGTCGCGGAGACGCCCCGGCAGCCCGGCCGCTTCGACCTGGCGGGCGCGATTACCTCGACGGCCGGCGTCGCCGCGCTCGTCTACGGCTTCATCAGGGCCGCGTCCTACGGCTGGGGCGACCGTGTCGGGCTAGCGGCGTTCGCGGCGGCGGCCGTGCTGCTCGCGGTCTTCCTGCGCACCGAGACCCGCGCCCCGCAGCCGATCACGCCGCTGCGGCTGTTCGCCGACGCCAGCAGGTCCGGCTCGTTCGCGGCGCGGCTGCTGCTGGTGGGCGGCATGTTCGGGATGTTCTTCTTCCTGACCCAGTTCCTGCAGGACGTGCTCGGCTTCAGCCCGCTGCGGGCAGGCCTGGCGTTCCTGCCGATGACCCTGCTGCTGTTCGCGGTGTCTCGCGGGGTGCCGCGGCTGATGCCGGTGTTCGGGCAGTGGCGGCTCATGGTCGCGGGCATGCTCCCGGTGGTGGCCGGCATGGCACTGCTGTCCCAGGTGTCCCCGGCCACCAGCTACTGGACCGGGATCTTCCCGCCCATGGTGCTGCTCGGCGCGGGCATGGGCGTCGTGTTCGTGCCGCTGACCACAGCCTCGCTGGCCGGGGTGCGGCCGCAGGACTCCGGCGCCGCCTCCAGCATGGTCAACGTCATGCAGCAGCTCGGTGGCTCACTCGGCCTGGCGGTCCTTGTCGCGGTGTTCGGCACAGCGAGCCGCACCGCGCTTGCGCACCCGGTGGCGGGGCAGTCCGCGGCGGCGTTCCAGAAGCACGTGCTCGCGCACGGCATGGCCGCCGCGTTCGGCCTCGCGGCGATCTTCGACGTGGCGGCCCTGCTGATCATCGCCATCCTGCTGCGCGGCCGGCCAGCCGGCCCGGCGCTGGCGCCAGCCGAGACCGACGAGCTGGACCTCGTGCCGGTACCAGACATCGAGTAAGTCGCGGTCGGGACACGGCTTGACCCTCCTGTAATGGGAGGGTTGAGCCTTTTCCTGACGCACTCGCTTAGCCGATGGAAGGGGCGCATGATCATGACCGAGACAAGTGAACTGACGGCCGGAAAGATCGCTGACCGGTACCTAGCCGTATGGAGCGAACCCGACCCCGCCGCCCGGCGTGCCGCCGTCGCCGCCTTGTGGGCACCGGACGGCGTCGAGTTCATCGACGGCGGCATCCAGTTCCGCGGGCACGACGGGCTCGACACAAGGGTGCGTGAAGCCTACGAGCAGTTCGTCGCCACCGGCGCCTATGCCCTCACGTCCGCCGGCGACGTGGCCAGTCACGACGACATCGTGACCTTCACGGTCCAGCTGACTACTCCCGACGGGGAGGCCGCCTGGGCCGCCAGGATCTTCCTGCTCCTCGGGCGGGACGGCCTGATCCGGGAGGACTACCAGCTCACGGTGAAACCGCTCGCGGCCTGAGCACTGCCGCGAAGCCCGCTGTCAGGTCACCGTGAGCGGGACCGCCTGCGAGTAGCGGACGCGGCCGAAGTACATGAGCTTGACCAGGAGCCAGGACTGCCAGCCTGGCTCGGCCGTCGCGGGCACGGTGACGGCGAAGCTCGCCGCGGCCTCTCCGCCAGGCGGCACGGTGACCGCCTGCGTCCACGGCGCGGTGGCCCGCCAGGTGCCGATCGGCGAGATGAGCTGGAGCTCGCCGCGCAGGCCGGAAGCCAGGTGGCTGGCGACCCGGACGGTCAGCTCGCCGCGCTCGCCGGGCGCCAGCCGCAGCTCGGGGGTGAGCACTTCCAGGTCTGCCTCGGCCGCCATGCCCTGGACGTCTGACTGCAGCCGGAAGAACAGCTCCTCGGGCGGCTGGCTGGCGTCCGGGGCGCCTGGTTCGCCGATCGTGACGAGCGCGGTGTCCTCGAGCAGCTGGCCCAGCCCGTCGCGGATCCTGGCCGCGACGAAGTACCGCCCGGCGTCGGCGCCCGGCCGGGCACGGACCACTACATCCCACGTCGTGAACCCATGCCCGGGAATGTCGAAGGGCAGCGGCGCGTCCGCGGTGACCGGCGCGCCGTCGATCTCCGCCAGCAGGCCGTCGGGCACCAGCAGCTCGACCGCCCCGCTGGCGGGTTCGGGGCCGCAGGCCAGGCTGAGCTGGAGGGGGACGGCGGGGTCGCCCTCGCCGAACTCGGCGCCATCGCTGTAGCCGCCGAGCGTGATCCTGGTCGGTGTGACGTGCACCGCGACCGGGACGTTCCCGGCGGGCGCCGGGCCCTTGCCGTGCAGCCAGTACCGCGTGTGCACCGGCTGAGCCGGCTCGGGCGGGACTGACGGCTCAACCGCCGCCGCCGTCGGCGCCGGTACGAGGCCGGGAGCCGCCCCCAGCCGGAGCACCGCCGTTACCGTCTCGAACGGGCCGATGCCCACGAGGGCCGCGCCGTCGCTGACGGGGAGCCCGGAGTCGTCCTCCTCTTCGAGGAGGCTGGCGCGCCAGGCGGCCTCGATGCCGCCGAGGGCGGCGCCGGCGCGGACCCGGACCAGGGACGACATCCCCTCGGTCTCCCGCAGCCTGACGGTCACCGCCCGGTCGGCCGGCAGCCCGCCTGGCCGGCCGGCGGCGAGGGGATTGCCGTGCGGCTTGAGGGCGGACAGCGTGACGTTCGGCACGCTCAGCGTGAGGGCCGCCGCGCCATCGCCAGCGCCACCGCCGTCGCCGCCTTCCGCCGCCTCCCCGGTCACCACCGCGGTCAGGTCGTGGTTGTAGTCCTCGGCGCCCGCGTTGAACCCGGCCTCGCGCCAGCCGTCCGCCGACGCCGCCAGCGCGTACGAGAACGTATGCGCCCAGTGCTGCCAGGCGAAGCTCGACCCGTCAGGCGCGGTCCGCCGGTCGCCGTCGATCCACACCCCGCTCGGCCAGCTGGAGCAGGCGCGCAGCAGCGTCATCCAAAGCGTCCCGTCCGGCGTCACCACGCCGCTCGGCGTCCCCCTGTTGAACAGCGCCACCGTCCCGCCGGCCAGCGGCGGCTCGCCGGGGAGCGCCCCGGCGCCGTCGGCCATCACGGCGTGCAGCTCCTGGC
>NZ_JBARCR010000437.1:0-6178 GCF_049794275.1 Trebonia sp. | reverse complement strand
GTAGGTCAGTACCTCGCGCCCGGCGCTGTCGATGCCGAGGAACCGGGGCGCGCCCGCGAAGCCAACGTCTTCGAGATGCCGCAGCAGCGCGTGCACCAGCGGCGAGTTGCCGTGCACCGGCCGCCGCACCGTGTTCCCCACCCGGACGACGCCCTCGGTGACGTCCCCGCCGAGCAGCGGGATCTCCGGCTCGCTGCCGTCATCCGTCCAGGCGGGGGCTCGCGGCGCGCTCAGTCGTCAGCCTTCAGCAGGCCGACCGGGCAGGAAACGCCGGTGCTGTGGTCGGGGCAGTAGCCGTTCGGCACCTTGTACAGGTACTGCTGGTGGTAGTCCTCGGCGAAGTAGAACTCCCCGGCCGGGACGATCTCGGTCGTGATCTGGCCGTAGCCGTGCTCCGCCAGTTTCTTGCCGTACTCGGTCGCCGACCGCTCCGCGGCCTCCCGCTGCGCCTCGCTCTGGTAGAAGATGACGGACCGGTACTGGCTGCCGGTGTCGTTGCCCTGGCGCATTCCCTGTGTCGGGTCGTGCGACTCCCAGAAGACCTTGAGCAGCTGCTGGTAGGAGACCTGGCTCGGGTTGAACACCACCCGGACCGTCTCCGCGTGCCCGGTGCGGCCCGTGCAGACCTCCTCGTAGGCCGGGTTCGGCGTGAAGCCGCCCTCGTAGCCGACCGCGGTGGTGATCACGCCCGCTACCTGCCAGAACGTCCTCTCCTCACCCCAGAAGCAGCCCAGCGCGAACTCGGCTATCTCGCTGCCCTCCGGGTACGGCGGCGTCAACGGCGTGCCGAGCACGGCGTGCCGCTCCGGGACCGGCACTGGCGTGTCCCGCCCGGGCAGCGCGTCCTCCGCGCTGACCATCTGCGTCTTCCGGAACCCGAAAATGCTCATGACGCCCTCCTGTGGCTGAACCGTCCCCACAACCACAGTACGGGCCGGCCTGTTCCCCGTTACACACCCCGCCTGCCCGTGCGCGTCAGCAGCTCAGGGGTCGATCAGGTGGCGTAGGTAGGCGGACGGGTCGGTGAGGTAGCGGCGCCAGTGGTCGGTGATGGCGAGGTCGGCCCACGCCACCCGGCGGAGGCCGAAGTCGCCGACCTCGATGATGTCCGCCTCCGGGGTCGAGGCCAGGATCGGGGAGTGGGTGGCGCAGATGACCTGTGCGCCGCCGCGGCCAAGGTCGTGCATCAGCGCGACCAGCTCAAGGCAGGAGCGAAATGACAGCGCCGCCTCCGGCTCGTCCATCAGGTAGAGCCCGGGCTCGCTGAACATCGCCTGGAAGACCGCGAGGAACCCCTCGCCGTGGCTGATCGAAGACAGCTCCTCCGGCCAGTAACCGGGTAGCCCCGAGACCACTTCCGCCAGGCCGAATAGGGTTTCCGCTCGCAGGAAGTAGCCCTTGCGCTTGTTCCTGGCGCGAAGACGCATCTTCGCGCCCTCGCGGGTGAGGCCCAGCCGCATCACCTCGCCGAGCCGCGTCATCGGGCGCTGGTTCCCGTACTTGCGCCCGGCGCGGCCACCGCGCGCGTCCAGCCCGGCCGCTTCGGCGATCGCCTCCACCAGCGTCGACTTGCCCGAGCCGTTCTCCCCGACCAGGAACGTCACCGGGCGCCGCAGCTCCAGGCCGTCACGCGCGATCGCGGCGACGCACGGGATCGTGAACGGCCATTGACCTCGCTCATCGTCGCTGACCAGTTCCCGCTCCACCGACAGGCGTTCCACGAACACGTCGGCCATTCTCCCCTGGGGAGCCAGGCGAAGGCACGCGGCGGTTAGCGGACTTCCCAGGTGTCGTTGCCCGCGAGCAGGGTCGTGAGGCTGCCCTCCCCGCCGGCCCGCGCCGCGGTGATCTGGTCGGCCATCAGGTTGTCGTAGGACGGCCGGTCCACCGAGCGGAAGATGCCGATCGGGGTGTGCGAGAAGTCGCCGGAGTCGAGCCGGGACAGCGCGAACGCGTACGCCGGGTCCTGCCGGGTGGCGTCGTGCACGACCAGCTCGGAGGCGGGCACCGACGCCGCCTCGACCGGAACCAGCTCGCCGTAGGGGCCGTACGTGAGCCCCATCGACTTGTCGGGCCCGTACAGCACGGGCGAGCCGTGCTCGAGCCGGATCAGGCCGGGGGCCGCGGGCTCCTTGAGCGGCGCGAACGCGTCGTCGTTGAAGATCGGGCAGTTCTGGAAGATCTCGATGAACGCCGCGCCCTCGTGGTCCGCCGCGGCCCGCATCACCGACTGCAGGTGCTTGCGGTCGGAGTCGACCGACCGCGCCACGAACGAGGCCTCCGCGCCGAGCGCCAGCGACACCGGGTTGAACGGCTGGTCCAGCGACCCGAACGGCGTCGACTTGGTGACCTTGCCCTGCTCGGACGTCGGCGAGTACTGGCCCTTGGTCAGCCCGTAGATCCGGTTGTTGAACAGCAGGATCTTGATGTTCACGTTCCGGCGCAGGGCATGGATCAGGTGGTTGCCGCCGATGGACAGCGCGTCGCCGTCACCGGTGATCATCCAGACCGACAGGTCCTGCCTGGAGGAGGCCAGGCCGGAAGCGATCGCCGGCGCCCGGCCGTGGATCGAGTGGAAGCCGTACGAGTTCACGTAGTACGGCAGGCGCGACGAGCAGCCGATGCCGGAGATCACGACGACGTTCTCCCGCGGCACCTCGAGCTCGGGGAGGAACGACTGGAAGGCGGCGAGAATCGCGTAGTCGCCGCAGCCGGGGCACCAGCGAACCTCCTGGTCCGACTTGAAATCCTTGGTGGTGAGTCCGCCACCGTGCGGGACCAGTTGGAGGGACCGGAGGCGGCTGCTTCCGTTCGGGATAACTTCTTCCTTCTCATCCATGTGCGAGCACTTCCTCAATTGCCTCAGCCAGCTCAGCCGCACGGAACGGCAGCCCCCGAACCCGGTTGTACGAGATCACGTCGACCAGGTACTTGCCGCGCAGCAGCAGCGCGAGCTGCCCCAGGTTGATCTCGGGGACGAGTACTTTGTCGTACCTGCGCAGCACCTCGCCGAGGTTGGCGGGGAACGGGTTCATGTGCCGCAGGTGCGCTTGCGCGACGTCGTGGCCCGCGCGGCGGGCGCTGCGGACCGCGGCGCCGATCGAGCCGTAGGTGGAGCCCCAGCCGAGAACGAGCAGCCGGGCGTGGCCGGTCGGGTCGTCGACCTCAAGCGGCGGGATGGAGTTCGCGATGCCCTCGATCTTGGCCGCGCGGGTGCGGACCATCAGGTCGTGGTTGTCCGGGTCGTAGGAGATGTTCCCCGAGCCGTCCGCCTTCTCGATGCCGCCGATGCGGTGCTCGAGTCCGGGGGTCCCGGGGATCGCCCACGGCCTGGCGAGGGTCTGCGGGTCACGGGTGAAGGGCTTGAAGTCGCCGTGTTCCGGCTGGTCCGCCGCGGTGGCGAGGGCGAACGAGGCCGACAGGTCCGGCAGTTCAGAAACGTCGGGAATCCGCCAGGGTTCCGAGCCATTGCCCAGGTACCCGTCGGACAGCAGGATGACCGGCGTCCGGTAGGTGATCGCGATCCGCGCGGCCTCGATCGCCGCGAAGAAGCAGTCCGACGGCGAGGCCGCCGCGACCACCGGCACCGGTGACTCGCCGTTCCTGCCGTACAGGGCCATGAGCAGGTCGGTCTGCTCGGTCTTGGTCGGCATGCCGGTGGAGGGGCCGGCTCGCTGCACGTCGACGACCACCAGCGGGAGCTCCACGGAGACGGCCAGGTTGACGGTCTCCGCCTTGAGCAGCATGCCGGGGCCTGACGTGGTGGTCACCGCGAGCGATCCGCCGAACGACGCGCCGAGCGCGGCGCTCGCCGCGCTGATCTCGTCCTCGGCCTGGAAGGTCCTGACGCCGAACTTCTTGTGCTTGGACAGCTCGTGCAGGATGTCCGAGGCCGGGGTGATCGGGTACGAGCCGAGGAACAGCGGCAGCCTGGCGAGCTGGGCCGCCGCGATCAGGCCGTAGGAGAGAGCGAGGTTGCCGGTGATGTTCCGGTACTTGCCGGCGGGGATCGGAGCCGGCTTGACCTCGTAGCGGACGGAGAAGTCCTCGGTCGTCTCGCCGTAGTTCAAGCCGGCCTGGAAGGCGGTCACGTTCGCCTTGTAGATCTCCGGCTTCTTGCCGAACTTCGCCTCGAGGAAGCTCAGCGTCCCCTCCGCCGGCCGGCCGTACAGCCAGGACAGCAGGCCCAGCGCGAACATGTTCTTCGCGCGCTCCGCGTCCTTGCGGGTGATGTCGAGGTCTTCAAGCGACTTGACGGTCAGTGAAGTCAGCGGCACCGGGTGCACGCTGTACTGATCGAGGGAACCGTCCTCGAGCGGGTTCTTGTCGTATCCGACCTTCGCCAGGTTGCGCTTGGTGAACTCGTCGGTGTTGACGATCAGGTCGGCGCCGCGCGGCATGTCCTTGAGGTTCGCCATGAGTGCCGCCGGGTTCATCGCCACGAGCACGTCCGGCGCGTCGCCGGGCGTGAGAATATCGTGGTCCGCGAAGTGCAGCTGGAAGCTGCTCACGCCGGGCAGCGTTCCGGCGGGCGCGCGGATCTCCGCGGGGAAGTTCGGCAGGGTGGACAGGTCGTTGCCGAAGACAGCGGTCTCCTGGGTGAACCTGTCTCCGGTGAGCTGCATGCCGTCACCGGAATCCCCCGCGAACCTGATGATTACGTGGTCGAGTTCCTGGACCTGCTTGGTCACAGCGCAAAGCCTCCTCAGCACGCCACGCCGGGTGCCCTTTGCAGCACCACCCCTACGGCCGGGGGCGTGAGTGCAGGACTGTTTAATACTACGGCGACCTGGGTAGCGCTCGCCCCGCCCCTCCGGGAGTCAAGTGTGGTTAATGCCACGTTACAAACCGGTATCTGCGCGCCCATAGTCAACTAATCCTTACCGTTGCCTTTAGCAAGTATGGGGCTGAACTGGGAACTCGCCCGTGGTGACCGGCCGTTAAACGGTGTGAGCTGCGGTGATCTGGCCCTGGGGGTGGGCATCGGCTGGCCGCTGCGAGACGCGCAATGGGAGGGGTGGCGCCCGTGCATAGCTACGGGCTGCGCGCGGTCATGCTGGCCGCGCTGCTGAGCGGTGCTGCCCTGCTCGCCGGTGCCGTCTGGTTCGGTACTGCCGGGCTCGCCGTCGCGAGCGCCGTCCTGTTCGCCGTTGGCTGGGCCGCTTATTTTCATTCGGAACGTACCGTGCTGACTGCCTTTGGCGCCCGCCCCGTCAGCGAGGTGGAGCGCCCGGAGCTGTACCGGCTGGTACAGGAGCTGTGCTCCACGGCCCGCCTGCCCATGCCCCGGCTGCTGGTGTCGCCCGCCGTGCAGCCCAACGTGCTGACCGTCGGATACAGCGCCCGCTCGGCCGCGATGTGCTGCACGGAAGGACTGCTGCGCGTGCTCACCCCGGCGGAACTGCGGGCCGTCGTCGCGCACGAGCTCGCGCACGTGTCCAGGCACGACCTCGGGGTGTCGTCGTGGTCCGCGGGGCTGGCGTCACTTGTCGCGTTCTGCCCGCTGTCGGCGCTGCTGCTGCACCTCACGTCCGCGCCCGTCAGGGAGTACGACGCGGACGCCGAGGGCGCCCTGCTCGCGGGCGACCCGATGGCGCTGGCCAGCGCGCTGCGCAAGATCGACATGCAGGCCGCCGCGCTGCCGCTGCGGCCGCGCGGGTTCCTGGCCGCGGCGAGCCACCTGATGATCGCGCACCCGTTCTCGTACGGGGGCTTCGGCCGGCTGTTCATCACGCACCCGCCGACTGGCGAACGGGTGCGGCGGCTCGAGGCCCTGGCGGGCTATCCCCGCTGAGCGGCTTTCCATTCGCGATAGCGGTCCTTGCAGCAGGTGCCGCACGGTCGGTATCCCGCGGCGATGGCGGTCTCCTCGTCGGCGAAGAACACGCGGTGCCTGGCATAGCCGCCGCCGGCGATCGCGCGCAGCGCGGAGGGACAGTCGAGCCGGCCGTAGATCTTCGTCAGGCGATGGCCGCCCCACTGGCCCTTCGACGCCGACTGGTAGGGCTTGCCGCCGGCGCCGAGCAGCCGGTAGGTCTTCTCGCCGCCGCCGCTGCCGCCGCCGTTCACGCCGCGTCGTGGAAGACAAGGCCGAGCGTGTGCCGTCGGCCCGACCTGATCGCGGACACGCCGTGGCGCACCGGGGCAGCGGACCAGCCGCGCACCGAGCGGACGGGCC
>NZ_JBARCR010000436.1:0-8177 GCF_049794275.1 Trebonia sp. | reverse complement strand
GAGCGGTATACCTGCCGCGGCGGATGCGGCCGGGCGCCCAGCTCGAACATCA
The DNA here is from genome assembly GCF_049794275.1 of Trebonia sp. Classification (NCBI taxonomy): domain Bacteria; kingdom Bacillati; phylum Actinomycetota; class Actinomycetes; order Streptosporangiales; family Treboniaceae; genus Trebonia; species Trebonia sp. Next base: position 8,125 of record NZ_JBARCR010000436.1, on the reverse strand, counting down.
CCGGCACCAGCCGCAGACGGGTCACCGCGTCCCGCACTGCCTGCCGCTCAGCGGCCAGTTCCTGCAGCGTGGAACTCACAAAGACCCGCAACCGCTGGTCAGGCGTGCGGATCACATCCGTCTCGGCCATTACTCCACAGCCTAGCTAGTCAGGTGAACAGGAGCGCGGCGGTGGCCTTCGGGCCGTTGCTGCGCAGCACGATGATGGCGTAAGGATCGGCCTTCCCGCCATCGTGCCAGGCGGCAATCCCGAAGCCTGCGGCAGTCGTGCCGGCGCAATAAGAAAACGTGCGCCGATGAAGATGATGCCCACGGCGGTCAATCCGGCGAGCGCGTATCCGATGTCTGTGACAAGCATGGCTTTCCTTCAACCTTCTGGCACCCGGAAAAAGCGCGGCGCCAGACCCGGCCCTCCGGCAGCCCGGCCGGCCAGGCCGCCGTCCAGGACGGCCAGCGCGCCGATCTCCTGCGGCCAGATCTCATCGGGCCACAGCATGCGCTGGTCTGCGTCGGTCATCCTGTCCACCGGCCACCCCCCTGGTTCGCCCGCCAGCATCAGGCACCATCGGGGGAGCGGGCCAGGCACCTTCGCCCTGCCCGCGCTAGCCTCTTTCCCAGCCAGATCAGTGCAACGGTGAGTCCAGAGCCTCCGGAAACTCCGGGACGGTTCATCCTGTCCGAGCGATGTGCGCGCCGTGATAATGCCGGACGATACAAGCCACGAGCCGGAGATTCCGCTGAAGTGCTCCCAGCGTCCGTTACGGGCGGCCGCTGAAAGCCAGACCCAGCAGACCCGCACGGGAAAGGGCCGACGGCAGTGCAGCAGCTCGCGCATCCAAGCGGCCCATGCCGGGGGCACACTGCCGTTAGGGCAGCTCGCACGGCGGGGCCATGATAATCCTCTTCGCCCTGCTGGCCGCCCTGTCCAACGCGGTCAATGAGGCCACCCAGCACGTCGCCAGCACCGCTGCCCCATCCCGGTCCTCCGGCTGGCAGCTGGTCGTCTACCTGTTCCGTAATCCCCTGTGGCTGCTCGGCTGGGCTGCCTTGATCGCCGCGTTCGTATTCCAGGCCCTCGCCCTGAGCCAGGGCCAGATCTCGGTCGTGCAGCCGCTGCTGGCCACCGAGCTGGTTTTCATGCTTCTGCTCCGCCGGGTCTGGATCCACCAGTCCATCCGGCCGATCACTTGGGCCGCCGCCACACTGACCTGCGTGGGCCTCGCCGTCTTCCTTGCCGCCGGACAGCCAGGGGGCGGCCAGTCCACACCGACCAGCAGCCACTGGTTCGCCGCCGGGCTGGCCTGTTGTGCCGCGGCCGCGGTCCTGGCCGTCCTGGCCCGCTGGGGATCCCCGAGCCTGCGCGCCGCCCTGTACGGCGCCTCCTCCGCGGTCATGTGGGCGCTGGTGGCGACGTTCATCAAAGCCACCACCGACACGCTAACTCAGTTCGGCGTGGCCGGAATGTTCGCCCACTGGCCTGTCTACGCCTTGGCCGCAGGAAGCGTAGCGGCCCTGTTCCTGATGCAGGCAGCGCTGCATGTCGGGCCGCTGCGGGCCTCCCAGCCGTTCATCGTGATAATCGACCCGATCGTCAGCATCGCGCTGAGCGTGTGGCTGTTCGCCGAGCACTTCACAGCTGACGGCGCCGCGCTGGCGATAGCGGCGACCGGCTTTGCCGTTATGTGCGCCGGGGTGGTCCTGCTGACACAAACCGCTCCAGCCACGATGCAAGCCGACGGGTAACGCCAAAGGAGGCGACGGTCAGCATGGCGCGGCATGCAGCGGCAGTCGGCCAGAGCGCTGAGAACGACGTGCCACCGGGACAAGCTGCCGCTATGGCTCGCCGAGGACACGCTGCTGCTGGTCGACGAGTCCTCGATGATCCCCATGGCTAACGCTGCCATCCGCATCGCCGCAGCGGAGGCTGACTAGCTGCTGGGGGCGGCGCAGGCGTAACCGGACCAGGCCGACGCCGGGCCGCTCAGGTCGAGAAGGGCACATGGCTCGCGTACCAGACAGCAGCACGACCTTGCCGTCGAGCGTGCCCGTCACCGGGCCGCCGGGTACAGGTCCTGGGAGTAACCGAAGAATGCCTGAGGAACTGCGTGGGTGCCAGCCTGCCTGCCGGCAGGCGTAGCCAACTCCCGAGGAAGGAGCAATACCGTGGAGAACGCCGTGAATGCAGCTACCGGCCGGAGCAGCGGGCAGATTGTGGTCGCCGGCGCGGGCTACGCGGGGTTGCACGTCGCCTTGCGGCTGACGGCCAAGCTGCGCAGCCGTCCTGCGGTGGGGGTGACCCTGGTCGATCGGCACGACTACCACCAGGCGATCACCGAGCTGCCGCGCGTCGCCGGCGGCACTCGCGCCGCCGACGCGGTACGCATCCCGCTCCAGGACGTGCTGGCCGAGCGGGTCCGCTTCGTGCAGGCCGAGATCACTGGTTTCGACCTGGCAGGCCGGCGGCTCCTCACCGGGGCCGGGCCGATCGGCTGGCGGCGGCTGGTGCTCGCGCTCGGTAGCCGGCCCAACGACTTCGCCATCCCGGGCCTGGCCCAGCGCACGCTGTCGGTGTACTCGGCCGACGATGCCGAACGAGTGTGGGAGGCGGTCAGCCAGGCGCTCACGGCTGCCGCGGCCGCCGGCGACCCCGAGCAGCAGCGCCGCCTGGCGACCGTGGTGGTCGGCGGCGGCGGCGCCACGGGAGTCGAGCTGGCCGGCGAGCTGGCCGAGATTTTGCCCAAGGTGGCCAGTCGCCACGGCCTGGCGGCTGACCAGCCTGCCGTGCGGCTTATCGAGGCGGGCCCCACGATCTTGGCCGGCTCCTCACCGCAGCTGATCGACAAGGCCGCCAGGATCCTTGCCGACCTGGGGGTTCAGGTCCGCACCAACGCGGTGGTCGCGGCCGCGACCGAGGAGGGGTTCCGGCTTAAGGACGGTCAGCTGGTGGAAGGCGGCGTGTTCGTCTGGGCGGGCGGGGTGAAAGCCCCCGAGCTTGTGGCTGATTCGGAGTTGCCGACCGGCCACAACGGCCGCGTCAAGGTCGACCGGTATCTGCGCGTGCTGGACCACCCCGAGATCTACGTCGCCGGCGACCTCGCCTCGGTGACCAATCCGCGCACCGGGCACGTGCTGCCCCCGCTGGCGCAGGTGGCGCTGGAAGAGGGCGAGACGGTCGCCCGCAACTTGGACGCGGAGCTAGGGGATGGGCCGCTGGAGGCGTTCACCTTCCACGACAAGGGGTTTGTCGTCTCGGTCGGGACCCGCCGCGGGGTCGCTGAAATCGCCGACATCACTACCAGCGGACGGCTCGCCCACCTGCTCAAAGACGCCATCGAGTGGGAGTACCGCCAGTCCGTCAGGCACCTGCGCGGTTGGGACCCAGTAGCCGTATGACCGCCGTACCGGCCGATGATGGCTCCCACTTGGCTGCCTACGGGACTGTGCCTGCCGCTTCACGTCCGGTCGCCTAAGCAGGTCCTGGACCGGGAACAGCGCTGTCGCGGGAGGGCGCGGCACGGGCACGGCAGGTAGGGGACGATGACGTGGCCGGGCGACCAGGGATGCCCGTGGCCGCACTGCACGGGGTAAGGCCACCAGCCGGGCAGGGCAATGCCTGAAGACTAGGCCCGGTACGGCCAGGTCGCGCCGGATGGTCACCTCTGAGCAGTCCAGCTCGATCACCGCGACCGAGCCGCGCTGCCGCACCGCCAGCCCCAGCGCCCCGCCTCGTCGCGGCATTCACTGGGCCGCCAGCCCCAGCCGGGACAGGACCGGACCGGGGACGGTATACAGAACCGCGTCCATCCCTGCCCGGGCCGCGCCGGCGACGTTGACCGGACTGTCATCGACAAATAGCGTCGAAGCCGGGTCGAGGCTGAAGCGCTCCAGCAGCAGCTCGTAGATCTCGCGGTCAGGCTTGGCGATCCCCTCCAACCCCGACACAACCGTGCCCTCGAACCAGCCAAGAAAGTCGTAGCGGGTCCGGCGCAAGGGATACGTCTCGGCTTCCATGTTTGTCAGTGCATAGCAGGGCAGGCCGCTGTCGATTACCCGGCGCAGCAATCGCACCCCGTCGGGGATTGGGCCGCCGATCATTTCCTCGCTGCGTTTGCACCACGCCATGGTCAGCGCCGCGTGTGCCGGCCACTGCCGGGCCAGGGCTGCGCACGACGCCTGCATGTTCGTCCCGCGATCGTGAGCGTCATGCCACTCCGGCGTGCACACGGTGCTGAGGAAAGACTCCATCTCCGCCGGGTCGGGGATGAGCTTGCGGTACAGGTGGCGGGGGTTCCAGTCGAGCAGTACGCCGCCGACGTCAAACACGACGGCCGTAACCTTCCGATCAGGTGACATGTTCACTCGCATCTCGTACGTGTTGGGACCACGCGACCCCCGCGGCCGCCCAGGCCAAGGACCCGGTCCGCTGCCGGCGACCTGTTCTGTGCCGGTCCGGGGCTCAGGGGCTGCATGGCCTTACCGGGTCGAGTGCCTGCCCGTCGGCGGCCGGAGACCTCTGGTATTGCGGACTCCGCGCCGTCGGCCTGGCGGCCGGTGCGACGAAGGCGGCCAGCACCGAGATGGCGCCGACGGTGATCAGGGCGTGCAGGACACCGAAGTGATCGCCGAGGAAACCCAGCAGCGGGGGGCCGCCGAGGAACGCGGCGTAGCCGATGGTGGAGACCACGCTGAGCCGTAGCGCGGCCCGGCGGGGGTCATCGGCTGCGGCCGACATGCCGACAGGGAATCCGAGGCTGGCCCCGAAACCCCACAGGGCCGCGCCGGCGAATGCGAGCCATAGATGGCCGAACACGACGAGCGCACAGCCGACGATGGCGGCGCCGAAGAGGGTACGCAGAACTAGGACCCGCCCGTACCGGTCGAGCAGCCGTGTGCCCAGGATGCGGCCGATGGTCATGAACGACAGGAAGACCGCTAGGGCGATGACTCCGAGTGCTTGGGCGACGTGATGCCCGTCGACGAACGCGATGGCCATCCAGTCGTTGGCTGTGCCCTCGGTGAAGGCCGCGGCGAGCACCATCGCGCCGATGAGCAGGGTCCGCGGCTCGATCCAGGCTGACCGTGCGGAGTTGGCCGCCGGCCGTAGAGTGCCCGTTTCGCTGTGGTGATCGGGTTCGCCTCCGGCGGGCGTGAATCCTGCGGTTCCCCACGCGACGGCGGCCAGGCTCAGGGCGGCTGCGACGGCTACGTGGGCGCCGATCGGGGTCCGCAGCCAGGTGAGGCCTGCGCCGAGTACTGCGCCGAGCACTGTTCCCAGGCTGAACGCCGCGTGGAACCAGGGCATGATCGGCTTGCCCGACGCGCGCTCGACGACCGCTCCCTCGAGGTTCTGCGACACGTCCCAGATCCCGAGGCCGAGCCCGAGCAGGAACAGCCCAGGCATCACAAGCGCGAACGGCGCGCGGACCTGCACCATCAAGCCGGCGAGGGCAACACCGGGCATGCCCATCGCTGCGCCGAGCCGGACAGCTTTCGAAGCGCCGAGGTGATTGCCGATCCGCCCGGCCAGCGGCAGGCCCAGTACCGATCCGGCCGAGATCACCAGAAGCAGGATGCTCAGCTTGCCTGGAGACAGGTCCAGGCGGGTCTTGACGTCAGGTACCCGTGACATCCAGGACGCCAAGGCAAAGCCGTTGGCGGCGAAGACGGTCGCGGTGCCGTTCCTGGCCCGTGTGACCGGGCTCGGGGCGGTCCTGCCGGGGGTCGACATGCAGATTCTGACCTTTGATCGTCTTGTAGCGGGAGACAGGCGGCGCCGGCGCGTATAGCAATCGGGTTCCCTGCGGCGGATGCTGCGGCGCCTGCCCTCACCGGCGCGGAACACCTTGCGCTTTGAACGCTATGTGATTAAATGATCATGTGCAACGATCATTTAGGCAGAAAATGATCATTCAGTCGGTCCGGAGCAGCGGCCACCTGCGGATCGACCAGCTGGCCGAACTGACTGGTGCCTCCCCGGTCACGATTCGGCGCGACCTGACCGAACTGGAAGCCCAGGGATCCCTCCGGCGCACCCGGGGCGGCGCAGCCCGCTCCGGCAAGTACCACGAGAACGTGCCGTACCACGTGCGGGCGGCCGAGGAAGAGGAGGCCAAGGCCAGTCTCGCGGTGGCTGCAGCGTCCCTGATCACCGACTACGACTCGGTCATCATCGACAACGGAACGACCTGCCACGCCGTAGCCCGCGAACTGGCCGGCCGCCCTCTGACCGCGCTGTGCTTGTCCTTGCACGCGGCCGCCACGCTCGGGGCCGTTCCGGGTGTGCGAGTCATCGTGCCGGGCGGGCCAATCGAACCGGACACGCTGGCGTTCCTGGGCAGCCAGGTCATCGACGCCATCCGGGACATGCGCGCCGACGTGCTCCTTCTCGGCGCATGCTCCGTCTCGGCATCGCACGGCCTGATGGCGGCGACCTATGAGGACGCGCAGCTCAAAAAGGCCAGCATCCAGTCTTCCTCCAGGCGCATTCTGATCGCCGCGGCCAGCAAACTCACCCAGACCTCCAACTTCCGGTTCGGCACCGCCGGCGATATCACGCACCTCATCACGACCAGCGACGCACCAGCCGAGACGCTCGCGATCTTCAACGACGAAGGCGTCGACGTAACCGTCGTCTGACCCCAGGCCAACAAAGCGTGCGTCCCATCACGGGTTTCCCCTTAGGCAGCGGCAGCAGACGCCCTCCCTCGGCAAGCCGCAGCTCGAGGTCTGCCGGATCATGCGGGATCAGCGGCCAGTGCGCGCATCGTCCTGTGTCGCTCGATATCTGACCCCAGGCCACAAAGCGTGCGTCCCATCCCGGAATGGCTCCCTGAGATGGGCGGCTCGGCTGTCGACCCGGGTCCGCCCGGGCTGGGTTTCAGGCAGGAACGTCGGCGCGGGCTGCGGCTGTCGGCCAGCCGAGACGATCAGCCGGGCGCAGCAGGCGTGTGCGGCATGCGCGCGGCTGGGAGATGCACGGCGATCTCGCCGCCGAGCCGGAACCCAGCGGAAAGACCCAGGTTGTCCCCGCTCCAGAAGCTACCCGGGTCATACCGGCCCGGGCGGCGGCTGCCGGGCAGCAGCCCCATGGCCTGATAGGTCACGGCCAGCAGCTGCGCGCAGTAAGCCGTCTCCAGATCGGCGCCGCCGCCCTGGCGCGTCCGGGTCGGCGCGCGGCCGGCCAGCCACCGCGAGGCGAGCCGCGCCGTAGACGGGAACGGGGTGCCATCCAGCCGGGCGATCGTCGCCAGCGCGGCGTCTTCCATCTCGCCGGTGACCACGGGGTCCAGCTGACGAAGCCAGGCCCGCTGACCGTACCGGGCAGCCCAGACGATGACCGCCTCGCGCAGGTCATGCAGCTGGACCCCGCGGTGGCGAGTCCCGGTCCACACATCAGGCAGGGCGCGGCCAAGCTCGGCATGCCACATCAGGGGCGGCAGGTCCTCGATGGCCACCGACATGCCCACATGGTTGACCGGGCTATTGGTCGCCAGCTGAATCGCACGGTCGGCCATCGCGTGACCGCGGAACAGCCACACATCACCCGTGCGAGCCAGATCCACGGCTTCATCAAGGCTGATACTCACGGCGGACACGGTCTAACCTAAGCAGATGCGCTGGTACAAGGTGCTGGGAGTGGCCGCCTTCGCGGGTGTGGCCGCGACCGGGGCAGTGATCATCCGCGACCAGCGGCGCCGCAGCGCCTACACCCCGGACGAAATCCGGGAACGGCTGCATGCCCGGCTGGCAGAAACCCCCGCAACCCGCCAGCCCCCGCCCGGCTCCGACCCGTAAGACCGGCACCGACCGCGGTCGCGCACAACGGATCCCGCACCGTCACACCGGACGCCCCGGTGCCGCATGGCTTCACGAATGCGCCAGAACAGCCGGAATGCGGCCCCGCAACCCGCACCCACACGGCGGCATCCCACCTGCTCGTGCGGCCCGCCGCCGGCACCTGACCTGTACGCCTCGGGTCACCAGCATCGACAAGACCAGTGCCCGCACGTCAGACGGTTACCTGCTCGCCACGCCCCAGGCCGCAGTGAAGTGAGCATGAGCACTGCCATCGCAAGACGTTGAGCTAGGGGATTCGAAGCCCTGGCCTTCTGCATGCCATGCAGCA
>NZ_JBARCR010000435.1:0-9852 GCF_049794275.1 Trebonia sp. | reverse complement strand
GCGGCGGGGTATCGGCGCGGCCCTGCTCGCCGCGCTGGTCGAGTCGACGGAGGCGGCCGGGATCTGGACCATCCAGAGCGGCGTGTTCCCGGAGAACACCGTCAGCCTGCGCCTGCACCAGCGGGCCGGGTTCCGCGTCGTCGGCACCAGGGAACGGATCGGCCGCCACCACGGCGAGTGGCGGGACGTGGTCCTGATCGAGCGGCGCAGCGCGACGGCCGGCCGTTAGACGTTCTTGAAACGCTCGGTGAAGCGGGGGTCGTTCTCCCACCAGGGGCGCTCGGCATCGGAGGTGTCGTCGCTGCCCTCGTGCGCCTCCGGGGTCCGGGCGGCCTCCGTGGCGTCGAGTTCCGCGTCGATGACGGCGGCCTCCGCCTTGTCCTCGCGCATCATCTGGATCAGCTGGACGGCGAGGAACGGCAGCCCCACGAAGTCGCCGAGGATCCAGATGATGCCGCCGCCGATGACCTGACTGGTGGCCAGGCTCGGTCCCCACGGGTAGCCGACCGCGTGGTAGTAGGGGCCGGCGATCAGGTTGTTGTCCGCGATCACCGCGATGCCGAAGAACGCGTCCCCGATCACCTCGGCCGCGGTGATCCACATGGCGACGCCGTACAGGTACTCCTTCGGCACCGGGTCAACGCGCAGCAGCGTCCAGAAGAACACGAAGCCCGGGATCATCAGCGCCAGGTAGGTGAGTTCCCTGACGGTCCCGCTGTGGAACACCGCCGTGTACCAGGACGTGAAGTACATCACCATGGGCACCGCGACCAGCGCCAGCGCGGTGATGGCCGGGAAGGTCACGACCCGCGCGGCCCGGCTCCTGACGACGGTGTGCACGCTTCTCGCTGTACCGGGGAACGCGGTCTCGGTCAGCGTGAGCGGCTTGCCCATGGCCAGGAACAGCGGCACGACCAGCACGAGCAGCACCGTCTGCACTGCCCGCGGGTAGAACAGCACCCACTGGTAAACCCCGACCCAGGACATCGTGGCGATGACGAGGAACCCCAGGCCCAGGCCGCAGAAGGCGATCACGCGCCCGGTCCCCCACTGGCCGCCGCCCCGCCTGACCTTCCGCACCGCGAACAGGTAGCAGCCGCCGAGCACGACGACGAGCGCGATCATCGCGGGGTCCGCGGTCCATTCCGTGAACGCGCGTCCAAGGGTCAGTTGCGGCGGCCCGGTGTATCCAGCTGCGAGCGACGCCATGCCCGCTACGCTACCGCTCCGGCGGGCGACCCGGGCCGGGAGCCCCGGCACCCTGCGCCCGCGCCCCACTGAGGAGCAGAACGTTACGCTCTTCTTGCTGTTATCAGCCCTTTCGCGTTATTTGCTGCTCCTAAGTCATTCGGGGGCCGGGCGGGGGGCACGTGCGGGGCGGCGTTCGCGTTAGACAGGTGGCAGGAACCATGCGCGGCGAATGGGGAACGCGGTGTTCGAGAAGTTCACTGACCGGGCGCGGCGGGTTGTGGTGCGGGCGCAGGAAGAGGCCAGGGCGCTCAACCACGACTTCATCGGCACGGAGCACATCCTGCTCGGCCTGGTCGGCGAGGGCCAGGGGGTAGCGGCCAAGGCGCTCGAGTCGCTTGGCATCAGCCTGGAGACGGTCCGCCAGCGCGTCGAGGACGCCGTGCCCCCGGGCCAGTACTCGCGGCCCGGGCACATTCCGTTCACCCCGCGCGCCAAGAAGGTGCTCGAGCTGTCGCTGAGCGAGGCGAAGCTGCTGGGGCACCCCTACATCGGCACCGAGCACATCCTGCTCGGCCTGCTGCGCGAGGGTGAAGGCGTGGCCGTCCAGGTCCTGGCCGCGCTTGGCGCGGACCTGGACGGCGTCCGCGAACGGGTCATCCAGCTGCTGGCCGAATACCAGGCCAGGAAGGATGGTCCAGCGGCCAGCGGCAGCGCCGGTTAGCCCGGCCGGCGGGAACCGGCCCGGGGCAGGTGCCACGGGTCCGTCCGGGAGCAAAGAAGAGGGCCCCGCCAGGGGCCCCGGAGGGCCGGACTGGCGGAGCCCGAAGACGTGGTTAGCTCAGGCGGGACGTGAGTTCCGTGGCGGCCGTGTCGCCGTAGGCGGTGGCCGCGCGCTCGGCGAGCGTCGCCGACTTGAGCTCGTACTCCTGCGGGCCCACCGTCTCGAGGACGTGCACGGCCATCAGGTTGCCGAGCTGGATCGCGCGCTCGGTGGACAGGCCCCAGGACACGGCGGCAAGGAAGCCGCAGCGGAACGCGTCGCCCGCGCCGGTCGGCTCCACGAACTTGGCGTCAGGGATCGGGCCGACGACGACCGGCTCCTCGCCCTTCTGCTCGACCCGGGCGCCGGCCGCGCCGAGGGTGATGATGCGCGTCGTGATCCGCTCCAGGATGTCCGCGTTGGACCATCCGGTCTTCGACTCGATCACCGCTTCCTCGTACTCGTTGCAGAACAAGTACGTGGCGCCCTCGATCAGCGTGCGCATCGAGTCGCCGTCGAGGAAGGCCACCTGCTGCGAGAAGTCCGCGGCGAAGGGGACGCCCGCCGCCCGGCAGTCGCTGGTGTACTGCTGCATCGCGGCCGGGTCGCCCGCGCCGATCAGCACGAGGTCCACGCCGTTGGCGGCCACGAGGCTGGCGATGTCGATCTCGCAGTCCTCGCTCATCGCGCCGGGGTAAAACGACGCGATCTGGTTGCCCACCGTGTCGTTCGTCGCGACGAACCGGGCGGTGTGCTTGATGGCCGACGTGCGTACCCCGGACGTGTCGACGCCGTGGGCGTCCAGCCAGTCGCGGTACTCGGCGAAGTCCGCGCCGACGCTGCCCACGAGCAGCGGGTTAAGCCCGAGGCAGCCCAGGCCGAAGGCGATGTTCCCGGCCACGCCGCCGCGCCGGATCTCCAGCTCGCCCACGAGGAACGACAGCGAGACCTTGTCCAGCTTCTCGGCGATGAGCGTGTCGGTGAACTTCCCGGAGAACATCATCAGGTGGTCGGTCGCGATCGACCCGGTGACAGCTATTCGCATTGTGGGAGGTTACCGGTGCGAGGTGCGATCAGTGGAAAGAATCGCCGCAGGCGCAGGAGCCCGTCGCGTTCGGGTTGTCGATCGTGAAGCCCTGCTTCTCGATCGTGTCCACGAAGTCGACCGTCGCACCGGTGAGGTACGGGGCGGACATCTTGTCGGTGACCACTTCGACGCCGCTGAACGCGGCGACGACGTCGCCGTCGAACGAGCGCTCATCGAAGTAGAGCTGGTAGCGCAGCCCGGAGCATCCGCCCGGCTGCACGGCCACGCGCAGCCGCAGGTCATCCCGGCCCTCCTGGACCAGCAGCGCGCCTACCTTGGTGGCAGCGGCCTGCGTGAGGACAATCCCCTGCTGCGTCACTTCGTCCTGAACGGTCATCTGTGACTAGCTCCCGTCGTTACGTGTTATGCCGCCAGCGCGGCATCGTCGTACGCCTTCAACCATATGCCCCTGGCCGGCATTCCTGCCACGTGGCAATGAACACGGCCCGGGTCACATACCCGGGGCGCCCCACACGGGGAACCACCTGGTGAGGTCCTGCTCGATCTTCAGGTCGTCGGCGAGCGCGTTCTTGATCTGGATCTCGAGCGCGTTGTCGCGCTGCTGGCCGGACAGCGGGGCGAACGGGTAGAACGTCCCCCGCTTGTACAGGTAGACGAGCGCGAGCCTGCGCTCGCGCTCGTCCCTGAAGGCCACCAGCGTGCACAGCAGCTGGGGGCCGAACCCGTTGTCGACCAGCGCGCTGTTCACCGCGTGCAGGTCGGTGACCAGGCCGTCGAGCTCGTCGCTCAAGTGGCTGCTGACCAGCCAGGTGTAGCCGTAGCTGTCCCTGGTCACCTCGACGGGCAGGCCGCCGCCCGGCTTGCCCGCGTCCATGTTGAGCAGGTCGCGGACGTCGGACTCGATGTCGCTGAACGTCTTGCCTTCCACGGAGCGGAAGCACACCGAGCCGGACCCGGTCGGGATGAACCCCGACGACGCCTGCAGCGTGATGGCCGCGGACGGCAGCGCGAACAGGTCGTCGAGCTTCGGCTGGACCGGCTTGGTCCGGCCGAGCAGCGTGTCAAGGAAGCCCATTAGTCGCCCGGGCCAGCGCTCAATCCGCCGGCGGTCGGCTGCCCGAGCTCGCGCTGGATCTTCGCCAGCTGCTCCAGGCGCTTCTCCAGGCTCGGGTGCGTGGAGAACAGCTGCGACAGGCTCTTTCCGCCGCCTCCGCCGTCTCCGCCGCCTCCGCCGCGGGTGAGCTTCATCGCCGGCGCGAAGTAGAACGCGTTCAGCGGCTCGGCGGCCCGCAGGTCCTCGTTCGGGATGCGGGACATCCCCTGGCTGACCTTTGTCAGCGCGCTCGCCAGCGCGCTCGGCTGGCCGGTGAGCAGCGCGCCGCTGCGGTCGGCCGCCAGTTCCCGGTACCTGGACAGCACCCGGATCAGCAGGAAGCTGACCGCGTACACCACGACCGACACCGCCATGATGATCAGGACCACGGGGATCCCGCCCTGGTTGTTGTTGCTGCTCCGCCGTCCGCCGCCGAAGAGCTCGGAGTAGAAGGCGAACCGCACCAGCAGGCCCGCCACGATCGCGAGCAGGCTCGCTACGGTCATGACCTGGACGTCCTTGTGCGCGACGTGCGACAGCTCGTGCGCCAGCACGCCCTCTTTCTCCTCGGGAGTGAGGTTGCTGTGGTACATCAGCCCCTCGGTCACGCACAGCACCGAGTTCTTGCTGTTGCGACCCGTCGCGAAGGCGTTGGGCATGCGGGTGGGAGCGATCGCCACCCGCGGCTTGTCCATGTCCGCGAGCGCGCACAGCCGGTCCACGATCGCGTGCAGCTCCGGCTCATCCTGCGGGGTAACGACCCTCGCGCCGGCCGCGGACAGCGCGATCTTGTCCGAGTAGAACAGCGAGGCGATGGCACTGCCGCCGCCGAAGATAAGGGCGACGAGCACGATCGCCGCGCCCGACGCGTGAACCGCCGTCAAGATGCCGATAATGGCGGCGACGAACGCGACGAATACCAGTCCCAGGAGGAACATCGTCACGGTCATCCGTACGGTCAGCCCCCGGTCAGGCGCATACCTGGTACGCGCCATATGGCACCTCCGATCACGCCAGGCCGCTTTGTCCCTGTATGGGGCTCTGCCTGGTCCTATGGGGAATCTACCTGAAGAACACTCAAGGAAAGCTGAAGCGTCCCGCAGAGACAGCCAAAAGGGCTCCCGCCGTTACGCCCTTGGCGAATGCGCGGTTACGGATGGCCGATCGAGTCGCCGGGGAGCGTGCCGTCGGCGAGGAGCTTACGCACTTCATCGACGCTGGCGTCCGAGAACGGCAGGATGTAGTCCGCGGTCACGAACGTGTCATCAGGCACCGTCGTGCCCGACTCCCGGACCAGGCCCACCGCCGCGCCGAGAGCAGCGCGGAACGCGGTGTCGTCGTGCTTTCCGACCGCGGCGTCCAGCTCGGCGTCGAGCGCGGTCAGCCTGGCCGCCACGTCGGCGTCGACCTGGAACTGGCCCTCGCCGAGAATCCGGACGATCACGACCCGTCACCCGCTTGCGGCTGCTCCGCCGCCTGCGTGGCCTCCGAGCCGCTCGAGTCCCCGTTGGCGCTGGCCTCGAGCTGCGGCGTCGAACCCGCGGAGAGCTCGCCTTTCATCTGCGCCAGCTCGGCCTCGACCGAGTGGTCCGCGCCGAGCTTGTCGAGTTCCGCCTGGATGGCGTCTTGCGGGCCGCTCACGTGGTCCTCGAGCGCGCCCGAGGCGAGCAGCTCGTCGATCGCGCCGGCCCGGGCCTGCATCTGCGCCGTCTTATCCTCGGCACGCTGGATCGCCAGGCCGACGTCGCCCATTTCCTCCGAGATGCCGGAGAAGGCCTCGTTGATGCGGGTCTGCGCCTCGGCCGCGGTGTAGGTCGCCTTGATGGTTTCCTTCCTGGTGCGGAAGGCGTCCACCTTGGACTGCAGCCGCTGCGAGGCGAGCGTCAGCTTCTCTTCCTGCTCTTGCAGGTTCGCGTACTGCCCCTGCAGGTCGTTGAGCTGACCTTGCAGGCCGGCCTTGTTCTGCAGGGCGGCCCGCGCCAGGTCCTCGCGGCCCTTCGACAGCGCGTCGCGCGCCTGGTTGTCGCGGCGGTCGACCTCTTTCTGCAGCGAGTTCATCTGCAGCTCGACACGCTTGCGGGAGGTGGCGACGTCAGCGACCCCGCGCCGGACCCGCGTCAGCATCTCGACCTGCTGCTGGTAGGAATAGTCCAGGGTCTCGCGAGGGTCTTCCATCCGGTCCAGCGCCTTGTTGGCCTTGGCCCGGAAAATCAGCGAGACTCGCTTCATCACGCTCATAGACGCGGCCGTCCCCTTCATTCTGCTGAGCGCCGCCCCGGGCGGCACGGCGCCACCACGCGACGGCTGATTGCCGCCGGCTAATCGAAATCAACCCTACGCGCTGCTGCGAGTAGTAGCCACTTATCCTCCCCCCCTCTGGACGCCCCTATCCTGGTGCGTCCGCCCCGTTCGGCCGGGGGGCGAAGTTCGCGGCGTTACCTACTAAGCTATGCCCGTGTTCCGACGCAGCAGCGCCGGGTCGTCAGGCAGCACGGCCGAGGAATCCTCGCCCACGCAGAGCCAGGAAGCCCCGGCCAAGAACAAGCGGCCCGCCGAGGCGGGCAAGGGCCGGCCCACGCCCAAGCGGAGTGAGGCCGAGCGCGGCAGGTACCAGTCGATCACCGGGTCGACCACCAGCGGTCGCGGTCCCAGCACCGGGTCCGCTCCCCGGGGCAAGATGACTCCCGAGGACAAGGCCAGGACGCGGTCCGAACGCGACAAGCGGACGACCGCGATGCGGCGCGGCGAGGAGTGGGCGCTCGGCCCGCGCGACCGCGGCCCGATCAGGAAGCTCGCCAGGGACTACGTGGACAGCCACCGGCGCCCCAGCGAGTACTACATGTACGTGCTGATCGTGCTGCTCGTCGCGCTGCTCTCGCGCAGCAAAGCGCTGAACACCTACGTCTCGCCGTTCGTCCTGGTGCTCATCGTGGTGGTCGTGATCGACGCCTACTTCATCCGCCGCGCGCTGTTCAAGCTGGCCGCGGAACGGTACCCCAACGAGTCCACCCGCGGCATGACGACCTACGCGGTGATGCGCGCGCTGCAGATCCGCCGGTTCCGGACTCCGGCCCCGCGCCTGAAGCCCGGCGACAAGTTCTAGCCCGAACGCGGTCGATGGACCATCGACCACCATAGAGTGCGGTCGATGGACCATCGACAGCCTTTGGAGGGGCAGGGCAGCGGCGGGGCGGGGCGGTCAGCTTTCGGGGTGGAGGGTCATCGGGCCGTATTCCTTGCGGTCGTCGTCGAGCAGGGTCACCTGGTCGACGCCGGCGTCAAGGAGCCCCCGCCAGTTCTCGCCTAGCCAGCTCTCGGCGTCCCCCTGGCTGGCGAAGATCGCGTCCTGCAGGCCCGCGCCGGTCAGCACCGCGCCGTCAGCTTTCTCGTACCGCCACGTCCAGGGCATCCCGCCGGGCCTTTCTCTCGCTCCGCCAGCGTTCTTCGGTCATGCGAGATTAACACCGGCGGTCACGTTTAACCGCCCGACCCGACACGCCCCTCCTCGCATCGGCTCAGGCGGTTAGCACGCGGCGTCAGGCGCAGAACAAGATCGCCCAGACCGCCTTGCCGCGGCCCGCCAGCGGGCTCCAGCCCCAGACGTCGCTCAGCGCGTCCACCATCTGCAGGCCACGGCCCGCTTCCTCTATGCTGCACGGCTTCTTGAGCACGGGCGCGACATCGCTCGGGTCGAGCACGGCGCAGATCACCTCGCCGGTACGGCGCAGCAGGCGCAGGCCATGGTTTTCGGCCGAGGGCTGACGGTCACTGGCCGACTCGGCAGCGTGGGTGACCGCGTTCGCGACGAACTCCCCGATGATCGTCTCCGCGTCTTCCGCCAGGGTGGCCAGGCCCCATTCGCGCAGCGTGTTGCTGGTCAGCCGGCGCGCGGCTCGCGCGGACTGCGGCCCGCGGCTGAGCGGGCAGCACACCGCCGACGGCGAATCCCACCAGTCGGAGGGCATCCGCACCACCCGCGGGCGCCGCGGCACGCAAGCGGTTCGGGCGGTCAGGTCGGGCGGCCTGCGCATGGCAGGATCGATCCTGGTCCGGGTGGGCAGCTGTGCCAGTTGGTTCAGGCTCATCGTTATCCCGGGGAGCGTCCGGCGTCATCCGGGTGATTGACGCTGGGTCTCCATCCTGCCCGAGTAACCATGCAGATGCAAGGCCAAATGCACGTTCATTCGTATCGTGCAGCTAACGGTGCCGCCGACTGTTGCGAACTTGTCCGATCACGATAAGGACGACGATTCCGATCGATATCCACAGACCATACCGGGAAACGGTCTGCGCCACCGTGACCGCGTGCTGCCCGAGCGTGTAGCCGAGACCGGCCAGCATGCCGGCCCACAGCAGCGAGCCGATGGCGTCAAGGACCAGGAACGTCACCCAGCTCATCCCGGCCCAGCCGGCCGTCGCGTACACGATCACGTTCGGCACTGGCAGGAACGGCGCGACCACGACGGCCGGCCAGGTGAACTTCCAGCCCCAGCGCTGGACCCGCGCCATGAACCGCGGACCGTGCTTACGCCGGCCCGACAGCAGCAGGATGATCCGCTCGCCCCAGATCCTGCCCGCCAGCCAGTAGAGCAGGTCGAACTTCATCAGCCCTGGGATCGCGGCGAGCAGGACCACCGTCAGCGAGCCGTGCCCCACCCGGGCGAACGCGGCGCCGGACACGATCGCCTCGGTCGAGCCGTTCAGCACCTCGAGCAGCACCGGGTGCGTGCCGACCAGGCTGGCGCGGAACGGCAACAGCGCCAGGTAGTAAATGCCGCTGAGCGTGATCCCCGCCCAGAGCAGGACGTCGACCCGGCGGGGCTTGCCTGACCAGGGCAGCCGGGGATCGTCCCACGGATCGGCCTGGACCGTCTTCTCTTGTGCTGGCTTCTCTTGTGCTGGTTCCTCCGGTGCCGACTGGTCGGCCGCGGCCACCGCCGGCTCTTCTGTCACGGCGTTACGTTATACATGCTCGCGTGGTGACCACAACACGAGGCGGCCCGATGGAGAAGTACCTGGCGCCGGAGACGGCGGCGCGGATGGCCGCCGCCGCGGCCGCGTTCAGCGGTGCGCTCGATGAGTCGCAACGGTACGTTCTGGCTAATGATTTTGAGCTTTCCGGGGCGCGGCGGGAGTGGTCGTACCTGCCTGAGCCCGAGCGGGGCGGGCTGGCGATCGGATCGCTCACCGACCCGCAGCGCAAGCTCGCGCACCGGCTGATCGCGGCGTCGGTCAGCATGCCGGGGTACGCGAAGGTCGTCTCCATCATGGCGATGGAGCACGTGCGGCGGGCGCTCACGCTGCTGGACGCGCCGGCGATCGCGCACCTGTTTGACCCCGAGCGGTACTGCTTCCGGATCTTCGGGACGCCGGGCGGCGCGGCGCCGTGGGGCTGGCAGCTGGCGGGGCACCACGTGTCGCTGAACTTCACGGTCACCGAGGCGCGGTACCTCTCCCCCACGCCGTGCATGCTCGGCAGCGTGCCCGCCTCGTACGGGACGCTGGCGCCGCTGGCGGACGACGAGGCGCGCGGGTACGAATTCATCAACTCGCTGACCGGCGCGCAGCGGGCGGCCGCCATCATCTACCACCGGCCGCCGCCGGACTTCGCCACCCGGATGGTGCCGCGGATCGGGCCCGCGGAGCTGCCGGACCACGTGTTCGACCCGGAGCCGGACTACCGGATCTCCGATGCGGAACGGTCGGTCCTCAGCTACCTGCGGGACGGGCCGAAGGGGGTGCGCGGCGCCGACCTGGACG
>NZ_JBARCR010000434.1:0-10185 GCF_049794275.1 Trebonia sp. | reverse complement strand
TCGCCGCCGGCCTGATCGCCGTCCTCGTCGGCATCACCTACGGCATCCAGCCCTACGGCGGCCACGTGATGGGCTGGACCAGCCCGCTCGTGCTGACGCTGATCATCGGCGGCATCGCCACGCTGATCGCCTTCTGCTACATCGAGACGAAGGTCGCCGAGCCGATGTTCCGGCTCTCGCTCTTCAAGATCCGCCCGTTCACCGCCGGCAACGTCGCGTCCCTGCTGTCCGGCCTCGGCCGCGGCGGCTTGATGTTCATCCTGATCATCTGGCTGCAGGGCATCTACCTGCCGATGCACGGCTACAACTTCGTGGACACCCCGCTGTGGGCCGGCATCGCGATGCTCCCGCTCACCGTCGGCTTCCTGGTGGCAGGCCCGATCTCCGGCTTCCTGTCCGACAAGTTCGGCGCCCGCCCGTTCGCCACCGGCGGCATGCTGGTCGCCGCCCTGTCGTTCCTGCTGCTCGAGCTCCTGCCGGTGAACTTCAGCTACCCGGAGTTCGCCGCCATCCTGTTCCTCAACGGCGCCGGCATGGGCCTGTTCGCCTCGCCGAACCGGGCCGGCATCATGAACTCGCTGCCCGCCAGCCGCCGCGGCGTCGGCGCTGGCATGTCAGCCACGTTCCAGAACTCGTCCATGGTGCTGTCGATCGGCATCTTCTTCAGCCTGATCATCCTCGGCCTGTCGTCGTCGCTGGCCGGCCACCTGTTCACCGGGCTGACCGCGCACGGCGTGCCCGCCGCGGACGCCATCCGGCTGTCGCACCTGCCGCCGACGGCGGTCATGTTCGCCGCGCTGCTCGGCTACAACCCGATCCAGATGCTGCTCGGCCCGGTGCTCACCAAGCTCCCGGCCAGCAACCAGGCCTTCCTGACCGGCCACTCGTTCTTCCCGAGCCTGATCTCCGCCCCGTTCCACGCGGGCCTGTCCGTCGCGTTCGACTTCGCGATCGCGGCCTGCCTGATCGCCGCCGTCGCCTCGCTGCTGCGCGGCAAGCACTACGTGCACGATGACGACGCTCCCGCGGCGGTGGTCGCGGATGCGGTGGCTGAGGATGGCGCGATGGTGCAGGCCAGCACCCCAGAAGAAGCCGGTTATCCAGAACGTACCGGGCCTGCTCTCGATCCCGTTCCCCAGCTCCTGGCAGGTGGGGCGGCGCGGGACCGGCGGTTACGCTCCTTCGGTCTCCGTCGTCATCACCGTGACGGCGGCGTTGTAGGGCTCGACGCTGCCGTCCGCCCTGGTCACGATGAGCACCGGGGTGATGTGCCCGGTGCTCAGCCGTTCCCGCTCCTCTTCCGAGGGCATCCGGGCGATCACCCGGTCGCCGGGACGCAGCACGACCACCTGCGAGGCCGGCGTCGCCGTCACGAACGTGCCGACGCCCGGCCTGGTGGTGACCAGCCCGGCCTTGCGGAGTTCCTCGACAGCCTGGGCGCCGGTGAGCCGGTTGACGCCCCATTCCTGCTTTATCTGGTTGCCGCTCGGGATCTGCGCCCCGACCGGCAGATCGCCGCTGATGATCCGGTCGCGGATGGCGCGCGCGATCTGCAGGTAGACCTTCTCGCCTGACTCGTAGTCGACCCTTACGCGCGGCGCCTCGTTATCGGTCATTGGACCTTCTGCGCAATTGCGTACGATCCCGTCGAGTTGACTAGACAGCTAGACAGGCCGCGAGTATCGTTGCGTCCGTGCCGCACGTAACCGGATCCCACCCTTCTGGCTACGTAGCGTAGAAGCGCGCCTTTCCCTCGGGAATTCGGGGGGGTTCCCCCGGGATAACGCGCGCGTGTGCCCGGCCCCCGGCCGCCGTACTTCGGCAGGGGACCGGGCACGTTCTCTCTCTTAGCAAAATCCCGCGGAAAAGGACCTGCAATGGTGCCGAATAGCAGGCCTATTTCCGCCTCGGGTTCACTCTCGTAAAAACCGCCGCGATACGCCGGCAATCGGCCGAAGAGCCGGAATCGTCCCTGCGTCCTTGAGCTAATGTCAGTCATTCCAGTAAATGTGCCGTAGGTCGGCCAGTTAGCGCACTCGGGCGGAAGCGTACCCGATCCCGCGGTGCCGTGTAGGCGGGCGCCGCACCTCGCGAACAAGGGTTCTCGTCACACGCAATTGCGCAGCGGCGGCCAGCGATTCGCTGTCGTCAGCGCAGCGGTGCTGGATAGCCTGGCTCGTCGCTGGCACCATCGAACCATGGACAACTCGATCGCACTGGTGACCGGTGCCAACACCGGGATCGGCAAGGAAATCGCCCGCCAGCTCGTGGCGGCGGGCCTGACCGTCTACGCAGCGGCACGGGACGCCGGGCGCGGCGAGAGCGCGGTGCGGGAGCTTGGCCGCGGCACCAGGCCGCTGCTGCTCGACGTGACCGACGCCGGCAGCATCGCCGCCGCCGCGAGCCAGGTCCCCGCCCTGGACATCCTGGTCAACAACGCCGGCATCTCACTGGACGACAAGACCCCGGACAAGGAGACCATCGATAGCTTCCGCTGGGTGTACGAGACGAACGTGTTCGGCGTCGTCGAGGTGACGAACGCCTTCCTCCCGGCGTTGCGCCAGTCCGAGCATCCGCGGATCGTGAACATCTCCAGCAGCACCGGCTCGCTCACCCTCTCGGCCGAACGCGCGGCCGCCGGACGCGCAGGCGGCGGCTTCGCCGCCTATCGCTCCTCCAAGTCGGCGCTCAACGCGCTGACGATCTTCTACGCCCACGCGCTGGCAGCCGACGGCTTCAAGGTGAACGCGCTGGCCCCCGGCCTGCGCCGCACCGGACTCAACGCCGTCGCCGCCGCCAGCGGCGGCGACCCAGCCGAGGCCGCGGCCGGCGCCGTCTACCTGGCGCTTCTCCCCGACGACGGCCCCACGGGCCAGTTCCTCTCCTGGGACGGCACCCCGGTCCCGTGGTAGCCCCGCTGATAACAGCAAGAAAAGCGTAACGTTCTGCTCCCAAGTGCATCTGCTGGCCTGCCGGCTCGCGCTTTTTTAAGGGCGGGTCAGCGTGTCAGGCTAGCGGCATGGACAACTCGGGCATGAGCATCCGGCCTGCGTCGGACGCTGACAAGGAAGCGATTTTCGCGCTGGCCCCGAGGCTGGCCGAGGGCGTGGCGCCGTGGCGGGACCAGAATGAAGCGCGTGCCGCCGGGCGGCGGTGGCTGGCGGACTCGCTTGCGGCGGCGGCGGGCGACGGAACCGTCTTCGTCGCCGCGGACGGGAACGCGATCGCGGGCGTCATCAGCGTCAGGCCGAGCCGGCACTTCACCGGCGAGCGGGACGCGTACATCGGCGAGCTCGCCGTCGCGGAGCACGCGGCGAGACGCGGGATCGGCAGTGCGCTCGTCGAGGCGGCCGAAGGCTGGGCGCGGGAGCACGGCCTGGTCAACCTGACGCTGCACACGGGAGCACTCAACACCGGCGCGCGCGCCTTCTACGCCGCGCTCGGCTTCGCTGAGGAAGAGGTGCGCCTTACCAGGGCGGTGCCGACCGGGGCGTTACCGCGACGCGTGGATCTGGCGAAGCAACTGTTCGTTCGGAAGAGCGGTTTTCTCCAGCAGCAGCTCGACCGCGTGCTGGGTGTCCAGCGCGGCGAGCGCCCGGCGCAGGCTGACCACGGCGGCGTGCTCGTCGGCGCTCATCAGCAGGTCCTCGCGGCGGGTGCCGGAAGGCACCGGGTCAATCGCGGGGAAGATCCGCTTCTCGGCCAGGTCGCGACGCAGCCGCAGCTCCATGTTGCCGGTGCCCTTGAACTCCTCGAACAGCACGTTGTCGAGCTGCGATCCGGTGTCGATCAGGGCGGTGGACAGGATGGTCAGCGAGCCGCCTTCTTCCAGGCAGCGAGCGGCGCCGAGGAACTGGCGGGGCGGCTGCAGCGCGGAGGCGGCGACGCCGCCGCTGAGGGTCCGGCTGCTGGCGGGGGCGGCCAGGTTGTAGGCGCGGCCGAGCCTGGTGAGCGAGTCGAGCATGACGACGACGTCGCGGCCGAGTTCGGCGAGCCGCTTGGCGCGCTCGATGGCCAGTTCCGCGGCGCGGACGTGGTCGGCGGGGGACTGGTCGAAGGTGGAGGAGATGACCTCGCCGCGTACCGAACGGCGCAGGTCGGTGACCTCTTCTGGGCGCTCGCCGACCAGCACGAGCATGAGGTGCACTTCGGGATAGGCGGTAGCGATCGCGTGCGCGATCGTCTTCAGGACGGTGGTCTTGCCGGCCTTGGGCGGGGCGACGATGAGGCCGCGCTGGCCCTTGCCGATGGGGGAGACTAGGTCGATGATCCGCGCGGTGGGCGACGGGTCGCCGTCTTCCAGGCGGAACCGCTGGTTGGGGTAGATGGGGGTGAGATCGTCGAAGCGGCGCCGGCCGCCGGGACCGCCCTCGGCCACGGGCAGCCCATTGACGGTGTCGACGCTGGCCAGCGTCTTGCCCGGCCGTCCGGTGCCCTCGATCAGGTCGCCCTTGCGCAGGCCGAACTGCCTCAGCTGGCCATGCGTGAGCGGAATGTCGCCGGAGGACCGGCGGTAGCCGGCCGTCCGCAGGTAGCCGCGCCGGTCGTCGGCATCGATGATGCCGGATACGAGCGTGGCCGTTTCTTTCTGCCGCGTTTCAGTCGAAACGCTTCTTTCTTCAGTGATTGTGGTCATGGTTCTCCTCTCGGGGAGAATGAATGAGGCAGGCTGAAAAGAGCCGCTGGCGGGACGCGTTCAACGCAAAGCGCGCAAGCGCGGGAACGCACAGAAGCAGCCGCTCAGCTGCGCCGATGTCTGATTTGTGAGTCTGACTTCGAAAGCTCAGATCTTCGCTGTAGCGCCATTCAGATAGGGCGCCTTGGGATTCGCCGGGCCGCTCAGATTGGGCACCGGCCGATGGAATGACCATAGCCGACAACACGGATGCTGCCAACCCTATTCCCGGCCCGGTCTCCACCTGCCGGCTGACTCGCGGTTTCCGTCTCGCGGGCGAGGCGGCGGGAGAAACCCGCGTGGTCCACTGTCGCTATGAACGGGATCAGTGCTCACCGGCCAGGCGCGGACCAGGCCATGCCCGACGACCTCTCTCAAGACCCGGCCGCGGTCGCGAGCCGCGACGACGACCGGGTGCCCCGGCTCGTATGGCTGATCGCCGCGGTGTTCACCGCGGTGGAGCTGGCGGTCAGCGGCCTGTACGGCTTCCAGCAAGACGAGCTGTATTTCCTGGTGGCGAGCCGCCACCTGGCTTTCGGGTACGTGGACCAGCCGCCGCTCGCCGTGCTGCTCGCCCGGACGACGGACATCTTCGGCACCAACCCGACGGCGATCAGGATCCTGCCGGCGCTGGCAGCCGGGGTGATCATCGTGATCGCCGCCCGGCTGGCGGCGCTGTTCGGCGCGGGCCGCACCGGGCGGGTGCTGGCCGCGCTCGGCATGGCGTGCGCGCCGGTGCTGATGGGCGCGTGCCACATCGGCAACACCACGCCCTATGACTTGCTGGCGTGGGCGGTCGTGCTGCTGTGCGTGTGCACGGCGCTGCTGCGCGACCGGCCGCGGTGGTGGCTCGGCGCTGGCGCCGCGGCGGGCATCGGCCTGGAGAATGAGTACCTGATCGCCACCCTGCTCGGCGCCCTCGTCGTCGGCATGCTCGTCACGTCCGCGCACCGCCGCGTCCTCGCGACCCCGTGGCCCTGGCTCGGCGGCCTTATCGCGCTGGTGATCTGGGCGCCGAACCTCGCCTGGCAGTTCGCGAACGGCTGGCCGCAGGCCACCATGGCGTCCGCGCTGCACCAGCAGAACACCTCGACGGTCGACTACATCGCCGGGCTCCCCGAACAGCTCATCTACACGGGGATCCTGGGGGTCCCGCTGGTCATCGCCGGTTTCGGACGCCTCTACCGGGACCGGCAGCTGCGGTTCCTCGCGGTCGCCGCCACGCTCGTCGTGCTGTAC
The DNA here is from genome assembly GCF_049794275.1 of Trebonia sp. Taxonomy (NCBI): domain Bacteria; kingdom Bacillati; phylum Actinomycetota; class Actinomycetes; order Streptosporangiales; family Treboniaceae; genus Trebonia; species Trebonia sp. The sequence goes on along the minus strand of NZ_JBARCR010000434.1, from coordinate 4,271 downwards.
GTGCTGGCCTGGGTCCCCGGCAAGATCTACTACTCCGACGGGATGCTGCCCGCCGTGATCGCGGCCGGATCGGTCTCGGCCGAGCGCTGGCTGGCCAGGGACAGCCGGGACCGCCGCCTGCGCTCGCGGCACGGCCTCGTCGCCGTCGGCGTGGTGCTGACCGCCTTGGTCGTCGTGCCGCAGGCCCTGCCGGCCGTCCCGATCGCCGACGTGCACAAGCTCCCGCCGGACAAGAGCGTCAACGACGGCATCGGCTGGCCCCAGCTCGTCGCCGACGTCGCCGCCCAGAACGCGGCGCTCACGAAGGAAGGCCACGCCCCGACCGCCGTCTACACCGGCGCCTACGCGGAAGCCGGCGCGCTGCTCCTCTATGGCGGGCCGGACCACCTGCCGCCGGTGGTCTCCGCGCACAACTCGTTCTACACGTGGGGACCTGGCGCCGCCTCCGACGCGACGGTGCTCGTGGTGGACGCGCTCGACCAGGTGCGCCCGTACTTCGCGAGCTGCCGCCAGCTGGCGGTCTTCAACCCGCCGGACCAGGTGCAAAACGACTGGAACAACATCCCGATCGGTGTCTGCACTGGCCCGTCAGCCAGCTGGACCGCCCTCTGGCCCCACCTCAGGCACTACGACTAGCGGCGCCTGCCGGGCCTCCGCCTGGTCATCACACCAGGTAGTAGAGGCTGTTGCCGACCAGCCAGAGGCCGAGCAGGAGGGACAGCAGGATGATGACCTGCTCGCGGTGGGTGTCCAGCCAGGTCCGCAGCGCTTCAAGCTTGACAGCGGCGGCGGCGGGCGCGAACGTCGCGTACAGCTCGAGGCACAGGAAGCTGGCTGTCGACAGCAAAACGAACAGGACCAGGGTCAGGTAGTCCGCAGGCCCGGACAGTTTGGCCTGGGTGATGGTCGCGGCGCCGGCGGCCACCAGCGTCCACGGCTGCAGGAAGGCGGCGAGCCCGGCGACGGCCCACAGCGACACCCCGTCCAGTCGCGCCATCCAGGTCGGCGGCTTGCGCGGGACGTCGATCCGGCGCCACCGGTGCCAGGCGTACAGGACCAGCGCGACGCCCAGGGCCAGCTTCACGGCCAGGGCGGCCGTAGACGGCGCGGTGCTGGGCGCGGGCGGCTTCCCCTGCGTCGTCAAGACCACGCACGCTACCACCAAGACCAGGCAGGCCAGCCAGCCGAGCACGAACACCAGGCCCTTGCGGGTGCCCTTCTCGCTGCTTAGCAGCAGGATGAACGCGGTGAGCGGGAACGGTTCGAGGCTTATCCCGAGGCCGATGAGCACAAGGTTGAGGACCACCGGCCCGCCCTCCACTGATCTCTATCGCTGCCGGGCCCTGCTGACTTCTCCGGTCCCGCGAGCCCCGAAGTCACAGGCCTTGCTCAGCGACGATCCGCCCGGCCTTGACGGCTTCAAGGACCGCCTCGTGGTCACGCTCGTTCTGATCGGCGTAGGCGTCGGCGAACTGCGCGATGGCCTGGTCGAAGACGTCCGAGCCGCCCAGGTAAGCGGCGATGGCGATGGCGTCCCCAGACCGGGCGTGGGCGCGCGCCAGGGTCCATCCGCACACCTCGCCGTACATGCGCATGCCGCCAGGGACCATGGCGTCGACGTCGAGGGAGAACTTCCAGTCCCGCAACTGGCGGACGTAGAAGTCACGTTGCTTCCCGTCCAGGCCGGCCGCGACGCGATGCCACCCCAGGAAGATGTCACTGGATGCCTGCATGAGCCGCTGGCCCGCGACCACCCGCTGGCCCATGTTGGCGAACTCGCTGGCGCCGAGGAACCGGCTGAGCACCGACTCCTCGGCCTCCTTGACCTGGAGGAACAGCGGATCAGACTCATCGCGTCCGAGCATCAGCACGATCCAGCACCGCGTCCCGACACTGCCAACGCCGACGACCTTCCTGGCCATGTGAACGAACTCATACTGATCGATCAGGTACCGCCGGTCGGTCGCCAGCGTCCGCCGGTATTTGCTCATGATGCTGTGTATCTCCGACTCGAGCGCGCTGCGCTGCGACGGATCGGCTAGCAGATCCTCGATGGGCACCAGGAGCGGTGGGTCAGCCATTATCCGCAGCTGCCCATCCACCGTGGTGGTGAGCTTGCCTAGTTCTTCCATGCTGTCCCGGGTGCGGGCCTTGGCCGCGCTCTTGGCGACGAGCTTGCGCTGCCTGTCGTCCATCTTGGACTCAAGCTGGGCGCGTAGCTGGTCGATGTCCGCGCGCGCGTACCAGATGCCGAGCTGCGACATCCCGGCAAAGTCGCGCATCGCCTGCCGGTAGCCGGCCACGGTGCCCGCGACGATCTTGCGGCGCTGCTTGTCGCTGAACCCGTTCGACCGCGCGGCGACCTCCATGCTGGCGGCCAGCCGCTTGACGTCCCACTCCCACGGGCCTGGCAGCGTCTCGTCGAAGTCATTCACGTCGAAGACCAGGTTGCGCTCGGCTGACCCGAAGACGCCAAAGTTCGACAGGTGCGCGTCCCCGCAGGCCTGGACGGTCAGGCCGGAGACCGGAGTGGTGGCCAGGTCGCTGGCCATAGGCAGGGCCGCGCCGCGATAGTAAGTGAACGGCGAGACCATCATCCGGCCCCACCGGACCGGCACCAGTTCCGGCACGCGCGCCTTTGCCTGCTCCTCGAGCAGGGTGATCGGGTCGGGCCGGCTGGCGGGCACCGTAAAGTCCGCGTGTGATTCCCGCGGCACCTCAGCCCGGGCCTGCGCGCCCCGGGCCGCACGCTCAGCGGGCGTCAGATGCCCCGTCCTGGTATCGAGCTGAGCCCGCGCCTGCTGCCGTGGGGAAGCCGCAACCTTCAGAGCGCTCATATCCGGCCCCTCTCCTACCGCTGAACTCCAACCTTGGCAGGAAAGAGAACCGTCTTCCTCACCCTGAGCGGATGGTGCCGGAGCAGCCGGGTGTCCTTAGCGTTCGGATCTTCCGCACGGGCTCGGCGGATTTCTCTCCCGACGTGTCTATTGTGCCGCAGGTGTTGTGCCGGTTTCCGTTTCCTGAGCCGCGGTCCTGGGCTTGTCCGGCCCCGATTCTGACGCTATAGCAGGCTGATCGGGACCCACGGGGCCCAGAGCGGACGTGTAGACGTCCCGCATTGTCGCGATTTGCGCGGTGGTGAAGGTCCGCTCGCGGCGGACATCGCGGGTGAAGGTCAGCCACCAGGTCAGTATGGCGCCGAGGCGGTTCCGGTACCCGGTCAGGAAGGCGATGTGGATGAACAGCCAGATCCACCAGCCGATGAAGCCGCCAACCTGCAGCGGCCCGGCTGAGACGACGGCCTTGCCGCGGGAGATGTAGGCCGCTGAGCCGAGGTCGCGGTAGCGGAACGGTTTCTCCTCCATATTTCCAGAAACCCGGTGCCGGACGCGGTGCCCCGCGTAGAGCCCGGACTGCATCGCTACCTCGGCGACCCCGGGGAGTTTGTCCAGGCTCATCATGTCACCGAGGACGGAAATCTCCGGATGGCCGGGGATGGTGAGGTTCTTTTCGACCAGGATGCGCCCGGCCCTGTCCTGCGTGGCGCCGGTGGCGGCCGCCAGGGCCGCCGCGATGGGCGGGGCCTCGACCCCGGCGGTCCACAAGACGTTGGCGGCGTCGAAGCGGGTCTCCTGGCCGGCGTGGTCGCGGACGAGCACGTATCCCTCGCCGACAAAGGTGACGAGTGAGCCCATGTGCTGCTCGACGCCCAGCTTGTCCAGGGTTTTGGACGCCTTCTGCGACAGTTTCGGGCCGAACACCGCCAGCGGCGCGCTGCCGCCGTCGAAGAGCAGTACCCGGGCGTCCTCGGGTTGGATGTCCCGGAACTCGTCACGGAGCGTTTTGGTGGCGACCTCCCGGATCTGCCCTGCTAGTTCCACGCCGGTCGGGCCGGCGCCGACGAGGGCGAAGGTGAGGTAGGTGCGGCGTTCTTCCGGGTCGGTGGTCGTGTTCGCCATCTCGAACGCACCGTATATCCGGCGCCGGATCGCGAGCGCATCGGAGATCGTCTTCATGCCAGGTGCCCAGCGGGCGAACTCGGGATGGCCGAAATAGGATTGCTGGACTCCGCCCGCGACGATGAGGTCGTCGTAGCCGAACTCGATAGTGTCGCCGCCGACCCGCCTGGCCAGGACCCGCCGGCCTTCGACGTCGAAGTCGTACACCTCGGCTAGGACGCAGTTGACGTTCTTATGCTTCTTGAGCAGATTGCGCAGCGGTACGGCGATCTTTCCCTCGGACAGGATGCCGGTAGAGCATTGGTAGAGCAG
>NZ_JBARCR010000433.1:0-5216 GCF_049794275.1 Trebonia sp. | reverse complement strand
TGATGCGGTCGCGGACGAACCCGCGGACCGTATCACGCCAGGCGAGCTCCTCAGCCGACAACAAGGCGTCCAGGCCGAGATAGTCCATGGCCAGGTCAGTCATGCCGATCTCCGCTCCTCAGGCAGCTTCCAGGCGGCGCTACTGGCCCCGAGCGTATGCCGCAGCCCGATCGCCCGCCGACCCCGGCCGCCAGCCAATGCCCCTGCACCGAACCGTCCGGCGCGAACACACCCGCCTCGCCCGCGTGCACCCAGCCATCACCGAAGCTATCCACCGACAAGAACGCGGAGCCGGCTAAGTACTCCCGGGCCACCGCACAAGTAGCCGATGTGAGCGCAGCAGCCGACCACAATAATGCAACTGGTTCACTCGGCTACGTATTAAGATCCCTCACCCGCGGGATGTTATCGCAGCATTGCATTGCAGCCTGATCATACAGTATATTCCTTCGGACCACGGTAAGGATCAGTCCACAGAGTCTTGTGCTTTATTCGAATTCCACCAAGATCATTATTAATAAAGTCGTCACGAAGCCTATCGCTCGCGCATTTTACGGTCACCCAGGCCATGGCGCTATCATTGTCGGTCGACCTTATCAGGCGATTATTCACTTCGAGAACCTTGTCATTGGTCTGCAAATCTTCGGCCAATGCCTTCAGGCATGCCTCAAAGCCGTCAACATGCTGTTTGAAATTCGCCGTGTATATCCAGACCGCGAACCATCCGACTTCCAGTCGCAGCCCAACGTTAATTGTTTGCATGCCAACCTTGAGCCAGCTCAGGCTACTTTGGGCCAGCTGCTCACCATCAGTACTGCCATGGCTGCTTCTATACACGGTCGCGGCTACATTATCAATAAGTTCTTCGCCGCTCTGCATAAACTTAATGAAACTTCCTTGGAATTCTTCGGTATGGGCGAACCCGCCCTGACCATCGAGCACAGCCTCGCGCTTTTCTGCCAATGCCAGAGAAGAATTGAAGAAAGCCTCCAGTCGCTGAGCGAGCTCAGCGGCAGTCAAGACATCAAGCGATGCCATAGCCTGGAAGCCCAGATTACTGACGTTCTGTACCTTGACCAGCCAATTGTCTTTCGCGACGTCAAGGTATCTGCTGATTAGCCCGTCTTTTGCTGCAAAGCGAGTCCAAGTCTCGAGTTCGCAGGCCTGCCTCGCTGAGTTCATTGCCTCTTTCACCACCATGAGAAGTGGCGCTGCACGCTCCTCTCGAACTTTGCGGTTAAGCTGAAACGCGTCGTCGCGCTCCTTGTAAGCTCGTTCCAGCCGCTTTTGAAAGAAGAGGGTTACGAGTCCAAATGCGCCTGCAATGATTGCAACGATAATAGGAATCCAGATATCTGCCAACCAGACCCCTCCCCTCATGACCTCCCGCGAGAAACCTGTGTGTTGGCAATGTACTACGACACAGCTAGCGGCACAATAGACGCTTCGCCGTAACGCAGGCTCAGGCCGACGGGCTAGGTTTGGAAGTAGGTTACCAAGTGTTACCGCTGTGATGACACGCACACTGACGGACATTCTCTCTGGTTCTGCTCATATGTCGCCGGGGCGCCGCGATTCGGCCATCTGGGCCCAAACGCCGATAGAGCTAAGTCGTGTACCGAGAAAGAGGTCCCATCCTCGCGTATGGACGGTCGTTTATCTATGTCCGAACCTGAAGGTCGGCTTTTACGACAGAAATAGTTAGTATCGTGCCGCTTGCTCGCCAAACATTTCCAGCGAGACGTACTCATCTGACCGGACAGAGCGTCGGACCTAGTCGGCATGCCGTCCGCAGCCATTTCCACGGCGTTTCCGCGGAAGCGGCTTGTGCAGTGTTTCACAAAGCGCTTCCGCGGAAACGCGCGCTCATGCCGCTACTCGGCCGTTTGGATCTGCCGTGGCCGGGAGCTGGTCCGTTACGGTGAGCTGTACGCATGGACGCGGCCACGTGTGCGGGATCACCGGTGTAGCAGGAGAAGGCCAGTGCTTGATGACTTGGAGTACGAGGACAGCGAGGCGCCTGCGATCGGCCTCGCGCGCGCCGCCGTCCCGTGGGACGACGTACAGGACCATATAAAGATCGCGCACCACCCGATCCTGGTGCTGCCGGAAGGCAGCACTCAGTACGCCGGGGCCTACTGGACCGGCACCCAGATGGCCGTCACCGGCGATCTCGGGTCAGATCAGGAGCAGGCGATCTGCGAATTCCGTGAATTCCTCCGCGAGCACGGGGAGACATGAGGACTCCGCCTGACGGCGGAGTCCTCGTGAGTGAAAAGCTGCCCCTGGACTACACGCACTCATCTGCCGCGTAGAGCGAGCGCGGCGAGCCGTCGCTAGCTGACTGGTAGCCGGATCGCGAAGCTCTGGCGTTTTCGCGGAGACGCATCAGCTGCCATGGTGACCGCGGTCCGGCGACGCCGATGCCCGGCGTCTTATCTGGCTTGCGGACCAGAAGATCGCCTTTACCCGCATTCCGGTTGGCTGGCCGGGCGGCCTGCTGTGGATGCTACTGCTGCGGGGCAGCGCCGGCGCTACCCTGGTCCCGCTGCTCCCAGCCGGCCCTGTTCAGCGCATATTCGACGACTTCTACCGGGTGGCCGCCGGCCGCGCCAGGCAACGGCTGACTGAAGGTCCGCGTGAGCGTCAGGCCTGCTTTCTCCATCACGCGCCGGGAGGCCGTATTCGCGGCCATCGCTTCGGCGGTCACGCGCTGTACGCCGGACTCGGTGAAGCCTTTGCGGATCAGCGCGCGCGACCCTTCGGCGGCGTACCCCTTGCCCCAGGCCGACTTGCGCATCCGGTAACCGAGCTCGACCTGGCCCGGGGCGCTTCCCTCCCGCGGCCGGAAGTGGAACCAGCCCAGGAAATCCCCGGTAGACTTCTCGATCGCCGCCCAGAACCCGAACGCCTGATAACGCTGGTAGTAGCCCAGGAATGCCGGCAGGAAATCGTTCTCGATCTCCTCGCGGGACGTCGGTATGCCTCCGCTGACAAAGCGCATGACGTCTGGATCGGCGTCCAGGCCGGCCAGGTTGTCCACATCGCCCGTGGTGAAGCGGCGGAGTACCAGCCGCTCAGTTTCCAGGAAAACATGCACAGCTACGTCCACCTGACGACAAGCTTCATACCGGTTATCGACCGCAGTCTGCCTAATCTAATCGACCGCTCATGCCGTTGGCCTGTCGTCATGTTGCTTCGGCCAGGACGAGAGTGTGCCCGCTGTTTCCTTCCGGGATGTAGCGGTTCCAGATGGGTGTCAGCTGCGACTCCCGCAGCCAGCGCAGATAGGTGGCGGTGTCGGCGTGGTCCCAGAACATGTCGGCACCTAGGTATGGCTCGGTGCCGGTCCACCGTCCGGCTCCGACGATGGCCAGGAAATACCCGCCTGGGCGCAGCCAGTCGCGAATACGCGGGAACAATGCCTGCTGGTCCGCGAGCGGAACATGGATCAGGGAATAGAAGGCCGCCACGGCATCTGCGCGTGCTGGCCTCAAGTGCAGCGCGGCCATGTCGGCCTGCACGAAGCGGGCGCCGGGGACAAGGCGCTGTGCCCGGCCGAGCTGGACAGCGGAGAAATCAACACCGAGCACCTGCAGCCCGTGGCTGGCCAGCTCACGGGTTGCCGGTATCCCGGCCCCGCAACCGAGGTCAACAACCCGGGCCCCGGGCCGCAGCAGGTCAGCCAGTTCCGCCACCCAGCCGGCGTAGCGGCTGACGTCCTCTGCGGAGGAGGCGGCCGCATCGCCAGCATCACTGCGATAGGCCAGCGAAATCGCGTCATAACCGCGGCGGACAAGAGCACGCTGACGCGCCCGCGCAGCCACGTGATCGTGTTCCATCACGGCCATCTTGCCACTCGCCCGCATCATCGCCACCACAGACGTTGACGCACTCATTTGCCGCAGACCGGACGTCAGCGCCAGCACGATGTGGCCGTCCCGTGGCCGGATGCTTCCTCTAGGAAGACCTCGACCCAGCGACCTTCAGAGAGCTCCGGCCTACCCAGTCACGCCGGATCGGCCGAAGGTCAGCCTCGAGGTTATGAACATAGACGGCATGACGCTGTGAGCGGGAAGCTCGGGGAGAACGCGTGCAGTGCCGCCGATCTGGCGCCGTCTGGGACGGCTGGTGTTTCACCTTCGCGCTGCACCGAACAGGATGTTCTGCCGCGGCGATGAGTCTTCCCGCGCAAGGTTAGCGCGAGCAAAGATTATGGGCCTTCAGGCAGTTCGTTAACGCTGAGAACAGCCCATCCGCCGCCTTTCCACAGCAACGTGTTGAAGCAGCCGTTGTCTTGCGGAATCGTGTCCGGGTCGCCCAGCCCTGCGTCGAAGGCCACCAGCACCTGGCGGTTTACGGCGTCGTGGCTAACCACTGTCACGGTGCCGCCAAGGTAGCGCCGGGCGATATCCGACAGCCCTTTAACCGCCCGGCCGGCCACCGCTGATCGTGGCTCGACCCCCGGTGCACGATCGACCGAGCCCCATTGCGCGACCACCGCGTCGCGGCTGATGCCGGTCCACTGCCCGTAATCACGGTCGACTAGGCACTGGTCGGTTGCCACTTCCAACCCGGCGCGCTCGGCGATCGGTTGCGCGGTCTGCCTCGCCCGCAGTAGCGGGCTGGAGATAACAGCCCACAGCCCCAGGGGACCTAGTCGTGCCCCCAGTCGCTGAGCCTGGTCCCGCCCGGTCTCGTCCAGTGGCGGGTCGGCCAGGCCCCGCAGGACGCCGGACTCGTTGAGCGGAGTCTGGCCGTGCCGGGCGAGGTAGATCAGGGTGTGGCCCCCAGATTCTCCGGCACCGGCCAACGTCCCACCAGCCATCATCTGGTTCCTCCCTTTTGGCGTGCGGCGGGTGACCTAGCCACGACCCAGGCCGGTCATGCAGTGCTCGCCCGCGATAGCCCAGCCTGCATCACCGAGCCGGTCGTGCCGCATCGAGCTGACGGTCCGCATCGGCCACGTTGCTCGATCGCACCACGTGGAATGATCGAGAAGCATGGGAGACCGCGCTCGGAGCCGCCGATCCGGGCGGGATTCTAGTGTCAGGAGGGCCGCCTCAATTGCGTCCTGAACCGGGCATTTGGTGCGCTCGGAGCCGGGTCGCCACTGATAGCGGCCGATGACCGCCCGAGTGCTGCCACGTTATGCTGTCGATGCAGATGCTGGCGGGAGGCACAGGTGGTGGCACGTCCGGGAGACCAGATGGCAT
>NZ_JBARCR010000432.1:0-2266 GCF_049794275.1 Trebonia sp. | reverse complement strand
GCCGAGCCGTCGTCCATGACGATGATCTTGTCTATCTTCACCGTCTGCGCCAGCAGACTTCGCACGCACGCGTATAGCTTTTCCTGCGGTTCGTTGTAGGCCGGAACAATCGCTATCGTCCGGCCGCGGGCGACCGGGAAGTTGACGAACTTCCGCCCCTTGACAAACGCCAGGAGGCAGACCGCGATAAGCGACGCTCCGAAGAGCCAGTAGCTGATCAGGACGGTGCTGACGGCCAGGCGCGCGACCGTATACGCGGTGAAGCCCAGGACGGCGATGGAGACGACGATCGTAATGCGGTGAATTACCTCCGAGCCTTTATGGTTGCTAGCCGGTACAGCATGAGCCCCCCGAGGACGACCGCGAAGCCGCTGACGATCAACCACGTCATCATGTGCATTCCTCCTGCCAGCAACGCCCCCGTCCCGATCGCTCCGGTTGCCAGGCTGATTTTCCCGTACATGAAAGCCTCCGGTCTGCTCTGATAGCTGATTTCCCGCCTGAATGTAAGGGCCTGTCGCGAAGAACCATGCGGGCGGACCCGCGTCCCAGGGCGCGGATGGCGCGTTGTCGGAGCGCATAACACTCGCTCCCCCGCCAGGGGGATGTCGCCGAGCTCAGGGCAGCGGATCGCCATTCCGCTGACCAGGGCGTTGTGCGATCGGCCAGCGTTCAGGTCATTGACGACGGCCTCGTCCACGTCGTAGCCGACAACAGTCAGGCCACCCCGGACAGCCTCGGCCGCGAGCGGGAGACCGACATGCTCCGAGCGGATAATCAGCACGTCGGGTGCGTAGCTGGGGCGCAGCGCCGGCGTTCGCTTGGGGCTGTCGTCAGCGGTCACAGTCCCCCCTGCAGTCGGCCGGACCCGTAGTCGGCGCCGACTGCCTGACGCATCGAGCGACACCGTATCGCACGGCGTGCCTCAGCTGGGACGATTTCCTGCTTTTAAGACCACATCGGGGCACATGTAAGATTTCGGAGATCCACTTGTGACCTACGGACCCGGCGAGGTCCGGCGAGTGGGGCGCGCTGCCCCGAGCGCTGCGCGGCAAGCCGCGGCGTCCAGGGGGGTGAGGACAGCATGAGATCCCGTTCGGTGGTGCTGTTGGCCATCGTGCTCGCACTGGCTACCGCCGCCTACGTGATCAGCCGCTTCGTGACCCCTTCCGCTGGCGCCGCGGCCTTGCCGCAGAGCCCGGCCGCTTACCTAGGTGTCTACGAGACCGGGGCGCCGCATACCTACCAGCCGGTTGCGGACTTCACACAGATGGCCGGCAGACAGCCGAATCTCGTCGGGTATTACAGCGGCTGGCGGGAGCCCTTCCAGACCTCGTTCGCGGACACGGTCCGCAGTCATGGTGCGGTAACGATCCTGCAGTGGGACCCCACCCTTGCCTCCGTCCAGAAGGTCGCGGATGGTGGCTATGACAGCTACCTACGCTCGTTCGCTGACAGCGTCCATGACTTCGGCTATCCGGTCGTCATCGGCTTCGGGCACGAGATGAACGCCTACTGGTACTCGTGGGGATACGGGCATCTTCCGCCCAGCACGTTCGTGGCAGCGTGGCGGCACATCGTAACGCTGTTCCGTAGTCAGGGCGCAACCAATGTCACCTGGCTCTGGACCATCCAGGCGGACGAGCCGGGTACCGGGTCAATCGCCTCATGGTGGCCCGGCGCCAAGTACGTGACCTGGATCGGCGTCGACGGCTACTACTACCGTCCGTACCAGACCTTCTCCGGCATCTTCGGCAAGACTATCGCCCAGGTCCGCGCCCTTACCGACCTGCCGGTGCTCCTGTCTGAGACCGCGGTCGGTCCCCAAGCCGGTCAGGCGGCCAAGATTCCCGATCTGTTCGCCGGGATGCGGCACTACGGCGTGCTCGGCCTGGTCTGGTTTGACATCGCCCAGGACAACGGGGTCTACCACCAGGACTGGCACATCGAAGACAGCCAGGCAGCCAGAACAGCGTTCCGCCGCTGCGCCTCTGCCCTAACCCTGGCCCGCCCGTGACGTAGCAGTCGGCCAGTTATGTTCGGCTAGCGGTCTCGAGCGTCGCCGCCCGCTGGCGGGTGAGCCGCTGCCGCAGGTGGGCGGTGCCCGGTGTGGCGTAGATGTCGGCTTCGCGTTGCGGGGTGCGGCGGCGTTCGGCCAGGTGCAGCAGGTCCACGGCGGCCAGCACGGCCAGCGATGCGGCCAGCCAGATGCCCAGCACGAGCAGCGGATGGGCCAGGTCGCTGCCGGGCAGGTAGACCACGTCGC
>NZ_JBARCR010000431.1:0-9215 GCF_049794275.1 Trebonia sp. | reverse complement strand
TCCGGCGGCCCGTCCGGCGGCACCGCGGCAGCGGTCCGCCGCCCCTGCGGCGCCGAAGGTCGCCCGTAAGCCGTGGAGCCAGCGGCAGCAGCGGCTCGCGCTGCTGTACAACGAGCAGGGCCTGCGGCCCGACGAGATCGCCGAGAAGATCGGCCTCAGCAGGTACCTGGTGACCCAGATCATCCTCAACGCCCGGACTCGCGGCAAGCTCTGACCCGCGGCAAGCTCTGAGCCGGGCTCCCGCATCCGCCGGGCGGGTGCCAGGATGGGAGCCATGGACACTATGCAGCTGGAGAAGATCCGAGATGGCCGCGGCTTCTTCGCCGCCTTGGACCAGAGCGGCGGGAGCACGCCGAAGGCCCTCGAGGAGTACGGCATCAGCCGGGACCGGTACAGCACGGAGGACGAGATGTTCGACCTCGTCCACGAGATGCGGACCCGCGTGTTCACCAGCCCGGCGTTCGACGGCAACCGCATTCTCGCGTCGATCTTGTTCCTGCAGACCATGGAGCGGAACATCGGCGGCGTGCCCACGGCCCGCTACCTGTGGACAGAGAAGAACGTGGTCCCGATCCTGAAGGTCGACCTGGGGCTCGCCGCCGAACAGGACGACGTGCAGCTCATGAAGCCCATCAGCACGCTCGATGACCAGCTTGAGCTCGCGCGGCGGCACGGCATCTTCGGCACCAAGATGCGGTCGGTGATCAAGGACGCCAACGCGGCCGGGATCGCGGCGATCGTGGATCAGCAGTTCGAGTACGCCAACCGGATCAGGGCGGCCGGTTTCGTGCCGATCATGGAGCCAGAGGTCAGCATCTCGAGCCCGCACAAGGCGCAGGCAGAGACGATGCTGCGGGACACCGTCGCCAAGCACCTCGAGGCGCTGCCAGGCGATGCCATCGTCATGCTGAAGATCACCATCCCGACCCAGCCAGGCCTGTACGGCGAGTTGGCCGCCGACCCGCGCATGCTGCGGATCGTCGCCCTGTCGGGCGGCTACGACAGGGACGAGGCCTGCGCCCTGCTCGCGAAGGACCCCACGCTGATCGCCAGCTTCTCCCGCGCGCTGCTCGAAGGGCTGACGGCGAGCCAGACCGACGCGGAGTTCAACGCGACGCTGGAGTCGTCGATCGAGCAGATCTACCAGGCGTCGGTGCACAAGCAGCCGGCCGGGACCTAGCCGGCAGGGCCTAGCCGGACGCCCCGGCCTCCGGCATCCATACCCGCATCGGGCCGCCGTCCCTGTTGTCCCACTGGAAGTAGGGCACGCCGACCGCGGTGACGTCCCCGGTCGATCCGTCGGGCGTGTCGCCCGGCCCCAGGGCGCGGGCGGGGACGCGGACCTGGATTGTCTCGCCCACGCCGTCGAGCATGACAGGGACCTCGGCCAGCACCCCGCCGGGCGCCAGCAGCAGGTCGTCCACGCGGGTCCCGGCGGGCTGGTCCGCCTGCTCGAAGCAGTACACCAGCGGGCCCCGCTCGACCGCCACGCAGCCGCGGACCGCGTCGACGCGCCGGTCAGGGCGACGCACCCGCGGCGTCATGTCCAGCTCCACGGTCACCCGGTCGCCGGGCCGCCACGCCCGGCGGAGCAGGAGGTAGCCGCCCGCAGGCGGCACAGGACGTTCTGGATCATCGTTGAGCCGGAACCCCGTGACCTCGCTCCACGCCGGGATGCGGACGGCCAGCCCTCGCTCCCCGGCGGCGGCGGTGAGCACCGTGACCTCCACCCGCCCGGACCAGGGGTAGCCGGTGACCACCTCGACGTCCAGGCCGGCGCCGGCCACCCGCGAGCCCGTGAGCAGGTGCAGGTACAGCGTGTCGGCCCCCACTGTGTCGGCTCCCGCTGCGGCGGTCCCCGTGCTGGCGATGTAGTGGTCGAGCGAGGCGATGAGGCGCATGATGTTCGGCGGGCAGCACGAGCAGCTGAACCATTCGCGCCGCCTGCCGGGGTCGTCCTGCTCGAAGTGGTCCTCGCGGCGCTGCAGCGGGTTCACGTAGAAGAACCGCCGTCCGTCAGCCGAGACCCCCGAGCCGAAGCCGTTGTAGAGCACCCGCTCCATGTGGTCGGCGTACCTGGTGTCGCCGGTCGCCAGCAGCAGGCGCCAGCTCCAGTGGAAGCTCGCGATCGCGGCGCACGTCTCGTTGTACGCCCGGTCCGGCGGCAGCTCGAACCGGTCGCCGAAGCCCTCGTCGGAGTGGCGCGACCCGTTGCCGCCGGTCAGGTAGGTCTTCGCGGCGACCATGTCGGCCCAGCGGTCGGCGGAGGACTTCAGCAGCGCCGTGTCGCCGGTCTCGGCGGCGACGTCGACCACCCCCGCCTCCAGGTACAGCGCGCGCACCACGTGCCCGACCTCGGTCACCGACTGCCGGACCGGTACGTCGTCTTGCAGGTAGCGCCGGCCCAGGCCTGAGTCGCCGGCCAGGCCGGCCCCCCGCTGGTCGACGAACTGCCTGGCGAGCGCGAGGTAGTCGTCGCTGGCCGTCTCCCGGTAGAGCTCGACGAGCGCGGTCTCGATGATGGGATGCCCGTCGAGGCCCCGCGCCTGGCCGAGGAACTCGCGGACCAGGTGGTCGGCCAGCCGTGTCGCCACGTCGAGGAGCCGCGAGTCGCCGGCGCCGCGGCGGAGCGCGACCGCGGCCTGGATGAGGTGCCCTGCGCAGTACATCTCGTGGCTGGACGCCAGCCGGGAGTACTTCGGCTCGCCGGTGACCTGGAAGTACGAATCCAGGTAGCCGTCGGGGAGCTGCGCCTGCGCGAGCAGGCTGGTGGTCCGCGCGGCGAAGGAGGCGAGCTCGGGGCGGTCCCCGTGGGCGAGCTCCCAGCCGATGGCCTCCAGGGTCTTGTAGATGTCGGTGTCCATGAACACCGGCCCGCGATAGCGGACGGTGGCTCCGGTGGGTCCAGCGGCACCGTCGGCACCGTCGGCGGGCAATCCTGCCTGGATGGCGAGCCGTACGTTGTCCAGGTTCCCAGCGGCCTCGAGCTGGCGCAGCGCGAGGGGCAGGCTCTCGGCCAGGTTGCGCCGCTGCCAGTCGTGCAGCAGGCCACCGGTCAGCCGGGCGCCGCAGCCGGGCAACGGCCGGTGCGCCCAGATCGCCGTGGCGGACAATCCGACGGGGCCGGCGGGCGCGGCATCCGACTGGATCACGATGCACCTCCGGCAACGTGAGGAAAAGCTTTTCCGGAAACTAAACGAGGAGGCTAACACGGCGCGGCTACGGGCGCCAGACGGCTAGCCTGCCGGGGTGCCCTGGCCCGGCGTCCCGGACGGCACGGCGGCCTGTCCCATGGCGCGCGCCCGGCTCGACTCGCGGATGACGAGGCTGCACGGCAGCTTCTCCACGCCCGGCGTGAACTGGCCCTCGATGGCCGCGAGCAGCCGCGCGGCCGCGGCGTGCCCGAGTTCGCGCAGGTTCATGTCCACCGTGGTCAGCGGCGGACGGCAGGCGGTGGCGATGATCTCCCAGTTGTCGAAGCCGACGAGGGCGATTTCGTCGGGCACCCGGCGGCCCGCCTCGCGCAGCGCGTCCGCGACGCCGCGCGAGATCTGGTCGTTGCCGCAGAAGACGCCGTCGATGTCGGGCGCGGCGCGCAGCAGCATGTCGGCCGCCTGGCGGCCCCATTCCTCGGACCATTCGCCGTACAGGACGCTGCCGCCCGCCAGCGTCAGGCCGGCGGCGGCCAGCGTCTTCTCGGCGCCCTCCGCCCGCAGCTGCGAGGCCACGAACCGGGTCGGCCCGGTGACGTGCCCGATTTTCGTGCGGCCCGAGCTGAGCAGGTGCCTGGTCGCGAGCTCGCCGCCCTGCAGGTCGTCGGGGACCAGCGACAAGTCGGCCGGGCTCGTGGACTGGGTCATCGCGTACACCACCGGGACCGAGACCCCGGCGCCGATCGGTTCGCGCGGGTCCTGCCGGCGGCCCGTCACGATGATGCCGTCCACCCGGCGCTCCAGCAGGATGCGCAGGTAGTGCTGCTCGCGGATCCGGTCGTCGCGGCTGTCGCACAGCAGCACGGAGACGCTGCCTGGGCCGAGCGCGTCCTCGGCGCCCTGCAGGATGGGGATGCTGAACCGGCCGAAGCTGTCGGTGGTGATCAGGCCCACGGTGCAGCTGCGGCCGGTGAGCAGGCCTCTGGCGAGCGCGTTCGGCTGGTAGCCGAGACGCTCGGCGGCCTCCTGGACCCGGCGGACCGTCTCAGGGCTGATGCTGCCCCTGCCGTTCAGCGCCTTGGAAACCGTCCCCGGTGATACTCCGGCCAGCCTCGCCACGTCCATGACCGTCACCGGGCGAGGGCCGGCAGTGTTCGCGATGGCTCCTCCCTCACCCCTCAGCCCTCAGCGCGGCAAGCCGTGAAACACGTTTGCCCGCGTGGCTTGCCTGCAGCGTTTCGCAGCGGCACCAGCGCCGTTGCTCTGAACAAGCTTATCACCAGTTCCGTTGACTGAGCGAGCGTCAACTGGTTAGGCTCCGAAGGAAGGAAAAGGTTTGCTTTATGACGGCAACCTGAGGAGAGAACCGCATGGGTGCCTTCAGCGAGGACGGCGCAGCGCTCGTCTGGCGTGGCGGGCACGAGACCGTGCGGATCGAGCCCTGGGGCCCGGACAGCGTCCGGGTGCGCGGCACGCTCTGGCCGTCCGTCAGCGACGACCTCCCCGGTGCGCTGCTCGCGGCGCCGCCACCTTCCGGCGCGCGGACCGAACTCGCCGCGGACGTCGCCTGGCTGGTCAACGGCCAGATTACCGTCGAGATCACCGCGGAAGGCAGGATCAGGTTCACCCGCACCGCGGACGGCGCCGTGCTGCTCGCGGAGGTGGTGCCGCACTTCACCGGACCGCCGCAGCGGCGGTACGCGCCCACCGGGGACGGCACCGGCCTGCACCGCATCGAGGTGCTGTTCGCCGCGCGCGACGGCGAGCGGTGCTACGGTCTCGGCCAGCATCAGCACGGAAGGCTTGACCAGAAGGGCGCCGTGGTCGAGCTGATCCAGCTCAACACCGAGGTCAGCATCCCCTTCCTGCTGTCCAGCGCCGGCTACGGATTCCTGTGGAACAACCCGGCCATCGGCCGGGTCGAACTCGGCACCACCGCCACCCGCTGGGTGTCCGAGGCGTCCCGCCAGTGGGACTACTGGGTGACGGCCGCGCCGGTGCCCGCGGACATCGTTCGCAGGTACACGGCGGTCACCGGGCGGGCGCCCATGCTGCCGGAATGGGCGGCGGGGTTCTGGCAGTGCAAGCTCAGGTACCGGACCCAGGACGAGCTGCTCGACGTGGCACGCGAGTACAAGCGGCGCGGACTGCCCCTGTCGGTGATCGTCGTCGACTACTTCCACTGGACCAGGCAGGGCGACTGGCGGTTCGACCCCGAGGAATGGCCTGACCCTGCCGGCATGGTCGCCGAACTGGACCGGCTCGGCGTGAAGCTGATGGTGTCGGTCTGGCCGACGGTCAACCCGGCGAGCGACAACTACGCCGAGATGAACGACCTGGGCCTGCTCGTCGCGAACGAGCGCGGCCTCAGCGTGCAGCTGGCGATCTGGGACCGGGGCGCGGGGAACCACCGGACGATGGTCAGCTTCTACGACGCCACGAATCCCGAAGCGCGGGAGTACATCTGGGCGCGGGTCAAAGACGGGTACTACAAGCACGGCGTGCGGGTCTGGTGGCTCGACGCGTGCGAGCCGGAGCTGGTGCCAGAGCAGCCAGGCAATCTGCGCTATTACCTTGGTGCCGGGCTTGAGACCGGTAACATCTACCCGATGCTCAACGCGAAGGCGTTCTACGACGGGATGCGCGCAGAGGGCGAGGACGAGGTGGTCTCGCTCTGCCGGTCTGCCTGGGCGGGCAGCCAGCGGTACGGCGCGGCGGTCTGGTCGGGCGACATCGACTCGACTTTCGAGGACCTGCGGCGGCAGATTCCCGCCGGGCTCAACATCGGCATCTCGGGCATCCCGTGGTGGACGACGGACATCGGCGGGTTCAAGGGCGGCGACATCAGGTCGCCTGAGTTCCGCGAGCTCATCGTCCGGTGGTTCCAGTTCGGCGTGTTCACGCCGCTGTGCCGGCTGCACGGCATGCGGCTGCCCGGCAGCATGTCCGGCGCCGGGCAGACCGGGGCGCCCAACGAGGTCTGGTCGTTCGGCGAGGAGGCGTACGGAATCATCCGGCAGTGGCTCGGCCTGCGGGAGCGCCTGCGGCCCTACCTGATGGCGACGATGCGCCAGGCGCACACCGAGGGCCTGCCGCCGATGCGCCCGCTGTTCCTTACCTTCCCCGCCGACGAGCCCTGCTGGGACATCGCGGACCAGTTCCTGCTCGGCGACGACCTGCTCGTCGCGCCGGTGGTGACGGCGGGCGCGACGCAGCGCACGGTGTACCTCCCGGACGGGACGCGCTGGCTGGATGCCTGGACGGGGGAGGCGCACCGCGGCGGCCAGTGGCTGTCCGCGCCGGCGCCGCTCGACCGGATCCCGGTCTACGTGCGGGATGGCGGGGCCATCGAGCCGTTCGCCAGCCCGCCCGGGATGGGAGGCGCCTTGTGAGCCTGATGACGGGATCCAGGAAGCGGACAGCGCAGCGGACCGCGGGACCGGTTGTCGCGCCGCGGCACTGGTCGCGGCTGCGCCGGGCGGTGAAGTGGGCGTTCCTCGTCCCGGCCGGCGCTTACGTGGTGTTCGCGTTCGCCATCCCGATCATCTACAACATCGTGCTGTCCTTCGAGCAGACCTCGCCGGCGACGATTTCGCATCTGACGGCGCCGTTCGCCGGGTTGTCCAACTACACGACCACGCTCAAGGACCCGATCGCGGACAGCGCGATCATCCGGACGTTCAGCTTCACCGTGCTGTCGCTGCTCTTCCAGTTCCTCATCGGGTTCTCGCTGGCGCTGCTGTTCAACCTGCGGTTCCCGCTGCGCCGGTTCGCCAGGTCGCTGATCCTCGTCCCTTGGCTGCTGCCGCTGCTGGTGACCGGGACCATCTTCAGGTTCCTGTTCCAGCTGCAGGGCGGCGCGGTCAACCAGATCCTGATCGACCTGCACCTGATTCACGAGCCGGTCGGCTACCTGCTCTCGCCGGGCTGGGCGTACGTGACCGTGCTGCTCACGAACATCTGGATCGGCGTCCCGTTCTTCACGGTGCTGCTCTACAGCGCCTTGCAAGACGTCCCTGCCGAACTCCTCGAGGCCGCGCGGATCGACGGGGCAGGGCCGTGGCAACGGCTCACCCGGGTCACGCTGCCGATCATCCGGCCGGTGATCGAGGTCGTGTTCGTGCTGGGCTTCGTGTTCACGGTGAAGGTGTTCGACGTGGTGATCGGCCTGACCCAGGGCGGGCCCGCGAACTCGACCCAGCTCATCGCCACCTGGGCCTACAACCTGACCTTCCAGAACTTCGACTTCGGGGCCGGCGCGGCGCTGAACACCGTGCTGCTGCTGATCGCGTTGGTCGCCGCGCCGCTGTACATCTGGCTGAACCGCGAGACGCTACATGGAGAGTCGCTATGAGGCCGAAAACCCGGCGGCGGCTGGGCTCCGTGGCGGCGAGCATCGCCGCGCTCGTCGCGCTGGCATTCCTGCTGTTCCCGCTCTACGCGGTGGTCGTGGCCTCGTTCGAGACGAACTCGCAGCTGTTCGGCGCGTCGACGTACAGCTTCTTCCCGTCCGTCTGGACGCTGTCCAACTACACGACCGTGCTGTCGCAGCAGGGCGGGCACGTGGTGAGCTCGCTGATCATCGGGCTCGGCACCACCGTGCTGACGCTGGCGGTCGCGGTGCCCGCGGCGCACGCGCTCGCCAGGTACCGGTTCCGGGTGACCGCGCTGCTCGTCGGGTCGCTGCTGATCGCGCAGATCCTGCCGTCGATCGTCATCGCGAACTCGCTGTTCCTCGTGTACCACCGGCTGGGCCTGCTGAACAGCTACCTGGGACTGATCATCGCGGACGCGAGCTACGCGGTGCCGTTCAGCATCCTGGTGTTGCGCGCGTTCATGCTCGGGCTGCCAGGCGACGTGATCGCCGCCGCCCGGGTGGACGGCGCGACCGAGATGCAGGCGTTCTACCGCATCGTGCTGCCGATGAGCCGGTCGGCGATCATCACGGTCGCGCTCTTCGCGTTCCTGAACGGCTGGGGGGACTTCATCTTCGCCCTGACGCTGCTGAACGGCAACACGTTCCAGCCGGTCACGCTCTCCATCTACACCTATCTCGGCGAGTTCTCCCAGAACTGGGGAGAGGCGATGGCGCTCGCGGTGTTCGCGGTGCTGCCCGCCGCCATGCTGCTCATCGCCGCACAACGATACATCGCGGCCGGCCTCACGGTCGGCTCGGTCAAAGGGTAAGAACAGTCCGTTTCTGAGGAGAATAATCATGCGCGCGATAAGAAGACTGGGGTGGCGCGCCCTCGCCGCCGCCAGCGTTTCCCTGCTGGCGGTAGGCACGGCCGCCGCGTGCTCGTCTAGCCCGTCCAGTTCGTCGGGCTCGTCGGGTTCAGCCGCCAGCAGTGGCAAGGTAACGATCACCGAGTTCGACTACTACACCGGTCCCACCGGCGCCGACGCCGCGATGAACTGGTACAACTCTCAGTTCATGAAGGCGCACCCGAACGTCACCGTCCAGCGGACCTCGGTGCCTTACGCGAACCTGATCACCAAGATCCTCCAGGACGCGACCGCCGGTGACATGCCCAACCTCCTGATCATCGACAACCCCAACGTTCCCGAGGTCGCCGCGACCGGCCAGCTCGTGGCGTTCAACGGCCTGTCCGGGTTCACCACGAGCGGCTATACCGCCGGCGCCATCGGCGAGTGCACCTACCAGGGCAAGCAGTACTGCTACCCGATCGGCACCAACACCATCGGGCTCTACTACAACAAGGCCATGCTCGCCGCCGCGCACCTGTCCCCGCCCACGACGTGGGCGCAGCTCCAAGCCGACGCGAAGACGCTCACCACCTCCGCGCACTACGGGTTCGCCTTTGACGCGACCAGCGACGAACAGTCCACCTGGCAGCTCGAGCCGTTCTTCTGGTCTAACGGCGCGTCGCTCACCAAGGTGGACAGCCCGCAGTTCCAGCAGGCGCTCCAGCTCTGGGTCAACATGGTCAAGGACGGATCGGCGTCCAAGTCCGTGCTCACCTGGGGCCAGGACCCCGACCTCACCCAGCAGTTCCTGCACGGCAAGGCCGCCATGATGATAAACGGCCCGTGGATCTTCCC
>NZ_JBARCR010000430.1:0-2287 GCF_049794275.1 Trebonia sp. | reverse complement strand
GCGACATCTCCAAGGCCCACGCCCTGGCCAAGAAGATCCGGGCCGGCACCGTCTGGATCAACTGCTACAACGTGTTCGACGCGGCACTGCCGTTCGGCGGATACAAGCAGTCCGGCTGGGGCCGTGAAATGGGCCACCAGGCCCTGGAGGCCTACACCGAAGTCAAGGCCGTCACCACCCAGCTGTAAGCCAGCAGCCGTAATTCCGGGGCCGGACCGGCCAGGCCCGGCCCCGGGGCTACCTGCCAGGGAACAGCAACAAGTACGCGCGCCCGGCACCAGCAGCCTCATGCTCGCCGACACCGGCGCTCGCCGCGACCCCGATGGATTGTCCGAGGAGACCTCACAGGCCGAACCAGTGGCCGGTGGCGGCATACGAGAATGCCATATCTGCGGCCGCCCTCCACCTGTGCGAGGGTGGTCACAAGGCCCTGTTAGACGTCCGCACCACCCTCGGCGTGTCCGTCGCCGAACTGGCCATGCGGGCCTCGCTCACCGAAGACGATATCGAGTGCATCGAGGAAGGCGGCACCGAGCCCACCGTCCCCTTGCTGCGCCGCGTCGCCGCCGCCCTCAACGCCGACGTCCACCTCACCGCCGGCCACGACCTCGGCTCCGTCTGGTTCGAAACCCACGCTGCCTGAACGTTGCCATCTCTGGCCAACATGCGCTCTGCAGGCGCTGGAACCGCCGATAGGCGCGCTCTGGAGTGGGAACGCTGGCAGGCTGGCGGCCGCTCATAATTGGGCCGTCTGTGAAGGGTCAGCCATGGTCTGCGAGTGGCTGGCCGGGGACCGCCGTACGCGGCGATGGCGTCTCAGAAGCGTTCCGTCCCGCCGCAGCCCATTCATGATCGCGGATCGGGATCCGCGATCTCCTGTTGCCCAAGTGCCCGTCCTGCGGCACCGTGGAATGGGACAGCCTGAGCGATCCTGAGGAAGGACAACCCGATGACGGGCGCGGATTCCCGGACCCGGGCCACCGGCGTATCACGCGCGGGCGTGCTCGCCCGGGTCACTGTCGCCACACTGCTGGTGCTTGCCGCCCCTGCCGTTTCCTTTCTGCTTACCACCGGCATTCTCGGGTCGGGCGCGTCGGTAGAGTTCCCGCACGGATATGCGGTGACGCTCATCGTCACGGTCCTGGTAACGGCGGCAGCCAGCGCGCTGGGGGCGCGGCTCGCCGGGCGTGCGGGACTCGCGGCCATCCGGGTCGTGCTCGCGTGGTGGGCGATCATCAGCTTCGCGGTGACCGTTGCGGGCGTCTCGCTCGGCCACGCGCACCTGACCGAGCTGGGAATCGCCATTCTGGCAGCCGCCCTGGCCGGGCTGGCCGTCGGACTCCCCCTTGCCGCACGGCGCTGACCCCTAAGGCAGCGCCGCAAGAGCGTTGGTCCGGGCCACTCGCCTTGGTGCAGTCGTTGTCGGAGGCCCTCACGGGCCATCGGCTGTGTTAGCTCAGGTGCCCAAGGGCTCGACGGAGATGGTCGCCGCGACCATCCGCACCATCTTCGCCCAGTCCGGCCCGGCGCAGGTCCGCGAGCAGCTCGGCGCCATCGCTGGCATGCTCGGCCCGCCAGTTCCCCGGGTCGAGGCGATGCTGCACGACGCGGCCCACGACATCACCGCCTTCGCCGCGTTCCCGTCGGGCACTGGAAGAGGATCTGGCCCGCTAACCCCTCGAGTGGCTGAACAAGGAGATCAAGCGCAGACCGACGTCGCCGGTGTCTTCCCCAACCCCGAGGCAGCTGGTACCCGTCGCCCCACGGTAATTGCGCTGCTACGCCGGGGCAGGAGCGGCATCATCGTTGACTGTGAGTACGAAGAAGCAGAAGGCGGCCGCCAAACGGAAGAGAGTTGCCTCGGCCCCGGGTGACCGAGTTCGCTGCCGTCGCGGTCGTTCCCGCCCTTCCCGGGACAGCTGACAAGCCTGCAGGGTCACAGGGCCTCTACGACATCGTGTTCGTACTGGGAGTTCCTGGCGTGAGCAGCGTCACGACCAGCCTTGACTTCGACGCTATCGCCGCGGGCGGAGACTCGCTTCTGCAGGGTTCTGGATTGCACGTGCAGCTGGAATCCTCGGACGGTCACTCGCTGCATGCGGCTCGCATCGTCCCGAACAGAAGTGGTCGCCTGGCGCAGATCCGCCTCACGGCCGATGATTTTCGTCTGCCGAGAACGAGGCGTTCGACGCCGTGATGCCGACGCTCAGCAGAATCGCGTTCCAAGCGGACACGCCGCTTGAGGTGACCGCCATTTCGCTGACCGAGCGAGCTACACAGACCAGGC
>NZ_JBARCR010000429.1:0-8032 GCF_049794275.1 Trebonia sp. | reverse complement strand
CGGAAGATCCGCGCGCCGAGCCACGCGCCGACTGCGGTCACCGCCAGCGTGCCGGCGAGCCGGTCCTCGACCGGCGCGCCGAGCGTCTCGCCGACGAAGTCCTTGCGCGACGCGGACAGCAGCACCGGCCAGCCGGTCGCGGTCAGCTCGCCGAGCCGCCTGGTCAGCTCCAGGGAGTGCCAGGTGTTCTTGCCGAAGTCATGCGCCGGGTCGATGACGATCCGCGCCGGGTCGACGCCGGCCCGGCGCGCCCGCTCGGCGAGCCCGAGCACGCGCTCGGTCACGTCCGCCATGACATCGGTGAAGAACGGCCGGAACGGCCGGGTGCGCGGCGTCAGGGTGCCGACGTGCGAGCAGACGAGGCCCGCGCCGAACTGCGCGGCCACGTCCGCGACCTTCGGATCCCAGCCGCTCCAGGTGTCGTTGAGCAGGTCGGCGCCCGCCTCGCAGACCGCCCTGGCCGGCTCATGCCGCCAGGTGTCCGCGCTGATCACCAGGTCCGGGTAGGCGGCGCGGACCGACGCGACGAACGGGACCACGCGGCGGATCTCCTCGGCCACGGTCACCTCGGGGCCCGGCTTCGCCGGGACGCCGCCCACGTCGAGGATGTCCGCGCCTTCGGCCACCGCGGCGTGCACCCGCTCGAGGGCGGCGCCCTCGTCCCAGGTCACGCCCGGCCGGTAGAACGAGTCGGGGGTCCTGTTGACGATCGCCATCACCAGCCGCTGCTCCGGCGAGAACTCACGCCACCCGAGCCGCAGCGGACCCGGTTCGCGCGCCGCCGGGGCGCCGCTAGGTGCCGCGGCGACGTGGTCCATGACTAGTGAGCTTATGCGAGGCGCGGGAGAGAGCCGCAGGTGGCGATGGTTAGCAAGTTCTGAAGAGAGTTGTTACTGAATTCAGAGGAACGACGGGCCCGTTCGGTGCAATCGATACGCAAGCCCGTGGCATCCTTGCGGCTATGGCAGGACGGCACCAGGGAAGCGCGGCTGTTCCCAAAGTTCCCGATGTAAACCCCTGGTTCTGGACGGTGAAGATCCTCACCACCGCGATGGGCGAGGCGGTGTCGGACTTCCTGGTCAAGGAGTACAACCCCTACCTCGCGGTGCTCGGCGGGTTCATCGTGTTCGCGGTCGCGATCACCTGGCAGTTCCGGGTGCCGGACTACCGGACGTGGCCGTACTGGACGGCGGTGGCGATGGTGGCCGTGTTCGGCACGATGGTGGCGGACGCGATGCACGTGGGGCTCGGCGTCCCGTACAAGGTGTCGGTGACGCTGTTCGCCGTCGCGCTGGCGGTGGTGCTGTTCACCTGGTACCGCGTTGAGGGCACGCTGTCGATCCACAGCATCGTCACGCCGCGCCGCGAGATCTTCTACTGGCTGACGGTGTGCTGCACGTTCGCGCTCGGCACCGCGACCGGCGACCTGACCGCGACCACGCTGCACCTGGGGTACTTCACCTCGGGCGTGCTGTTCACGCTGGCGATCATCGTGCCGCTGGTGGCGTGGCGGCTCGGGGTGAACCCCGTGCTGACGTTCTGGGTGGCCTACATCCTGACCCGGCCGATCGGGGCGTCGTTCGCGGACTTCTGCGGGATGCCGAAGACGTCGGGCGGCCTCGGGATCGGGCACGGGCCCGTGTCGCTGGTCACGATAGTCCTCGTGGTGGCCTGCATCGCCTACCTAGCCCGGACGGGCAAGGACCACCCTAAGGTGGCGGCGGATACGCGCTACCAGTACGCGGTGCGGCGGAGCTAGGCCCGGCGCAGCACCTGCAGGCTGCGGGCGGCGACGACCACCTTGGCCCCGGCCTTCTGCACCTCGCCGGATCCCGTCTGGTCCGCGGTGTCGAATTCGGTCACCCATAGCTTGCCCCAGTCACCGCCGGGCAGCACGAAACTGACGTCGCTATGGTCGCCGTTGAACAGCAGCAGGAAGCTGTCGTCGGTCAGCCGGTGCCCGCGCTGGTCAGGGTCGGGCAAGGCCAGGCCGTTGAGGAAGACGCCAAGGGACTTGGCGAACCCGGTCTCCCAGTCCTCGTCCTCCATCTCCACCCCGTCGGCCCGGAACCAGCCGATGTCCGACAGCTTGGACTTCGAGCCGATGATGGGCTCACCCTCGAAGAAGCGACGGCGGGTGAAGACCGGGTGCTCGCGCCGGAAGGCGACGAGCTGGGCGCAGAATTCCATGAAGTCTTCGTCTGCGTTTTCCCAGTCCACCCAGGACAGCTCGTTGTCCTGGCAGTAGGCGTTGTTGTTGCCCTGCTGGGAGTGGCCGAACTCGTCCCCGTGCCGCAGCATGGGCACGCCCTGGCTCAGCAGCAGCGTCGCCATCATCGCCCGGCGACGGCGGCCGCGGATCTCGGTGACCTCGGGATCGTCGGTCGGTCCTTCCGCGCCGCTATTCCACGAGCGGTTGTCGTCGGCGCCGTCGCGGTTGTCCTCGCCGTTCGCCTCGTTGTGCTTGTGGTCGTAGGAGACCAGGTCGGTGAGCGTGAACCCGTCGTGGGCGGTGACGAAGTTGACGCTGGCGTGCGGCCGGCGGCCCGTCCGCCCGTACAGGTCCGAGCTGCCGGTCAGCCGGTAGGCGAAGTCGCCCAGGCCCTGGTCGGCGCCGCGCCAGTAGTCGCGAACGGAGTCCCGGTAGAGGCCGTTCCATTCTGACCAGAGGGTGGGGAAGTTGCCTACCTGGTAGCCGCCCTCGCCGAGGTCCCACGGCTCGGCGATCAGCTTGACCTGGCTCACGACCGGATCGATCTGGATGAGGTCGAAGAACGCCGACAGCCGGTCGACCTGGTGGAACTGCCTGGCCAGGCTGGCGGCGAGGTCGAAGCGGAACCCGTCCACGTGCATCTCGCTCACCCAGTACCGCAGCGAGTCGATGATCAGCTGCAGCACGTGCGGCTGTCGCATGTTCAGCGTGTTCCCGGTGCCTGTGGTGTCGAAGTAGTAGCGTCCGCCGTCGGCCAGCAGGTAGTACGCCGGGTTGTCGATGCCCTTGAGGGACAGGATCGGGCCGAGGTGGTTGCCCTCCGCGGTGTGGTTGTAGACCACGTCGAGGATGACCTCGATGCCGGCCTCGTGCATGGTCCTCACCAGGTACTTGAACTCGGAGACGACCTGTTCGACACCCCACGCCGAGTAATCGCTGTGCGGGGCGAGGAAGCCGATCGAGTTGTATCCCCAGTAGTTCCGCAGGCCGTGCTCCACCAGATGCTGGTCGTGCACGAAGTGATGGACCGGCATCAGCTCGACCGCGGTGACGCCGAGCCGCTGGAGGTGCTCGATGACGGCGGGGTGCGCCATGCCCGCGTACGTGCCCTTCAGGTCGTCGGGGACCTCGGGGTGACGCATGGTGAGGCCCTTGACGTGGGCCTCGTACACCACGGTCTCGTGCCACGGGATGCGCAGCTGCCGGTCGTCGCCCCACTCGAACCATGGGTTCGTAACCACCGCCCGCGGCACGAACGGCGAACTGTCCGCGTCGTAGCGTTTCCTGTCGTCGCCGCCGAGCGGGTAACCGTAAACGGCGGGGTCCCACCGGACCTCGCCGTCGATCGCCGTGGCGTAGGGATCGAGCAGGACCTTGCTCGGATTGCACCGCAGGCCGTTCTCCGGGTCGTGCGGGCCGTGGACGCGGTAGCCGTAACGCTGCCCGTGGCCGATCCCCGGCAGGAAGCAGTGCCACACGTAGCCGTCGACCTCGGTCATGTCCAGCCGCTCTTCCGCGGAGCCGCTCTCGTCGAACAGGCACAGCTCGACTCGCTCGGCTACCTCGGAAAACAGCGTGAAGTTCGTCCCGATGCCGTCGTAGCTGGCGCCGAGCGGATACGGCCGGCCCGGCCACATATCGCGTTCCATGGTCTCCCATCTGCCCCAGCGCGTGCGGACCTATCACGGAGCACGACTTTTCACTCATTTTAGGGCAGTTGGCTACGCTCCGCCGTCAAAAGCGCCTCTCCGTCAGTCAGCCGACGACGTCGGTGATGGCGTTCTGTTCCTGCGCGTCCAGCTCGATTCTCGCGGCCGCGATGTTCTCCTCGACGTGCTCGGCGGAGCCGGATCCGGGGATCGGCAGGATCTGCGGCGACCTGGCCAGCAGCCAGGCGATCGCGATCTGGCGCGTGCTGACGCCGTGCCGTTCCGCCGCCGTGCGCAGCGGCACGTTGTCGGACTCGCTGATCGGCGCCCAGGGCAGGAACACGCGGCTCTCCTGCTCGCACAGGTCCACCATCGTCTCCGAGGACCGGTCGGTGACGTTGTAGCGGTTCTGCACCGACACCACCGGGGTGATCGCCTCGGCCTCGCGCAGCTGCTGTTCGCCGAAGTTCGACACGCCGATGTGCCGGATCTTGCCCGCGTCCTTCAGCTCTTTCAGCGCGCCGATCGACTCCGCGAGCGGCACCTTCGGGTCGGGCCGGTGGAGCTGGTACAGGTCGATCCTGTCCACGCGCAGCCGGCGCAGGCTGCCCTCGCAGACGCTGCGCAGGTGCTCGGGACGGCCGTCGGGCACCCAGTTGCCCGGGCCCGGCCGCACCTGGCCACCTTTGGTCGCGATGACGAGGTCGTCGGGGTACGGGTACAGGGTCTCGGCGATCAGCTCCTCGCTGACGTCCGGCCCGTAGGAGTCGGCGGTGTCGATGAAGTTGACGCCGAGCTCGACCGCCCGGCGCAGCGCCGCCTTGGCGCGCTCCCGGTCCGGCGGCGGGCCCCAGACCCCCTGCCCGGTGATCCGCATCGCGCCGAACCCCAGCCGGTTCACCGTCAGGTCGCCGCCGACGTCGATCTTGCCGGCGGCCTCCGCTGTCGGCCGCTCACTCATGGGGACGCTCCTTCCGTTCGCTGACTCTGCTGTCCCGCCGGCCCCGCAGGGCAGCCTTCCCGGCGGGACACGCCACACACATTCTGCATTTGGGTAGTCCCCACGACCCCTCGGGGTGTCGCGCAGGCGCCGGCGCGGGCATCGTTAGGGGATGGACAACCGCCTGCGCTTCATGGCCGACCTTATAGAACCGCTCACCGTGCCGCCGGGCAGCACCGTCAAGCTGAGCAGGGACCACGATCCCGGTTACACCGGCCAGGTGACCAAGGACCAGGCCGCGACCCTGCTCGCGGACAGCACGCGGCTGCTCGCCGAATACCAGGACCGGCTCGCCGCCCAGGACACCTACGGTGTCCTGCTGGTGCTGCAGGGCATCGACGCGGCCGGCAAGGACGGCACGATCAAGCACGTGATGAGCGGCGTGAACCCCCAGGCGGTGCAGGTCACCTCCTTCAAGCAGCCGTCGGCCGACGAGCTGAACCACGACTACCTGTGGCGGTGCCAGCGGGCGCTGCCCGGGCGCGGCAAGATCGGCATCTTCAACAGGTCGCACTACGAGGAGGTGCTCGTCGTGCGGGTACACAGGGAACTGCTCGCCGCCGAGCACATGCCGGACCCGGGCGACGGCATCTGGGAGCGCCGCTACCGGGAGATCAACGACTGGGAGCGGTACCTGACCGATAACGGCATCCGCCTGGTGAAGATCATGCTTAACCTGTCCAAGCGGGAACAGGCCAAGCGCTTCCTCAAGCGGATCGACCACCCGGAGAAGAACTGGAAGTTCTCCCCTAGCGACATCAGCGAGCGGCAGCACTGGGATGCCTACCAGCGCGCGTTCGAGGAAATGCTGAGCCGGACCAGCACGCACTGGGCGCCGTGGCACGTGGTGCCCGCGGACCACAAATGGTTCAGCCGGCTCGCGACCGCGGCGGTGCTGGTGCGGGCGCTGCGCGCGATCGACCCGCGCTACCCCGCCGCGGATCCCGCGGTGCGCGGCGAGATGCTGCAGGCCAGGGACGAGCTGCGGGCCGAGCTAGCGGAGAAGGCCGGCGCCGCCTCGGGCGCCGGCTGACGGGATGCGACGAGCGCCAGGCCTGGGTTTGCCTGGCGACAGGAAGGGCAGTTGAATGGCCATGTTCGAGGCCGAAAACATCCGCGACTGGCGAGACCATGACGTGGTGGATCCAGACGGCAAGAAGATCGGGATACTCGAAGCCGTCTACGTGGACACGGGCACCGATCAGCCTGCGTTCGCCTCGATCAGGATCGGGATCATCGGCCGCCACCGGCTGACCTTCGTGCCGCTGGACCGGGCGACGGTGTCGCCGGCAGCGGTGCGGGTGGCCTACACGAAGGGCCAGGTCAAGGGCGCGCCGGAGATCGGCACCGACGGCGAGCTAGTCGCCACCGACGAGCCGAGGCTGTTCGAGCACTACGGCCTGGCCTACCAGCCCGGCGCCGACGGCGAGCGCCAGCTGGCCAGGCGCTAGGGGGTTTCCATGGTCTTGTTCCTGTTGCTCATCATCGCGGCCATCGCGCTGGGGATTGTCGGGGTGGCCGTCAAGGGGCTGCTGTACCTGCTGATCATCGGCGTGGTGATCTTCCTGTGCTCCTTCATCCTGCTCGGGGCCCGGGCACGCCGCCGGAGGCCGGTCCGCTAGTACGCTGCGGGCATGACCGACCAGACCGCCGCCGACCACAGCGACGACCAGAACATTCAGATCCGGCTCGCTTCCCGGCCCAAGGGGCGGCCGAGCGCGGAGAACTTCACGATCACCGCGGCGCCGGTTCCGTCCCCTGGGGACGGGCAGGTGCTCATCCGCACCCAGTACCTGTCGCTCGACCCGTACATGCGCGGCCGGATGAGCGACGCTCCGTCCTACGCGCCGCCGACGGAGGTGGGCGCCGTGATGGTCGGCGGCACCGTCGGGGAGGTGGTCGCGTCGCGCGCCGCCGGGCTGTCCGCCGGCGACGTCGTGCTCGCCTATACCGGCTGGCAGAAGTACGGCGTGCAGCGGGCGGGCGCGGTCAGGAAGCTCAACCCCGCCGCCGCGCCGGTCACGACCGCGCTCGGCGTGCTCGGCATGCCGGGGTTCACCGCTTACGCCGGGCTGACCCAGATCGGCAAGCCGCAGCCGGGCGAGACCGTCGTCGTCGCGGCCGCCAGCGGTCCGGTCGGGGCGACGACCGGGCAGCTGGCGAAGATCTTCGGCGCCCGCGCGATCGGCGTCGCCGGCGGCCGGGAGAAGGTGGCTTACCTGAAGGAGATCGGCTTCGACGCGGCGATCGACCACCGCTCCCCCGACTTCAAGGCGCAGCTGGCCGCGGCCGCCCCCGACGGGGTGGACGTGTACTTCGAGAACGTCGGTGCGCACGTGTGGGACGCGGTGTTCCCGCTGCTCAACGACTTCGCGCGGATCCCGGTGTGCGGGCTCATCGGACACTACAACGCCACCGAGCTGCCCGCGGGACCGGACCGGACCCCCGTGCTGATGTCGGCGATCTTGCGCAAGCGGCTCACGCTGCGCGGGTTCATCCAGACGGAGTTCGTCGCGGACCTGATGGGCGAGTTCCTCGAGCGCGCGACCGGCTGGGTGCACGACGGGTCGCTGCGGTACAAGGAACACGTCGTGGACGGGCTTGAGAACGCCCCGGAGGCGTTCATCGGCATGCTGGACGGCACGAACTTCGGCAAGCTCCTGATCCGGGTGAGCTGACCGGGCCCGACGGCCGCTTTAGGATGCGACCGCGCTGGTCGACGGCGCGGATGAGGCGGTCGTGGGCGCGGCGGTCGTGGGCGCGGCCGTTGTCGGCGGTGCCGTAGTCGGGGGTGCCGTCGTGGGCGGTGCTGTCGTGGGCGGTGCTGTCGTGGGCGGTGCCGTCGTGGGCGGTGCTGTCGTGGGCGGTGCCGTGGTCGGCGGTGCCGTGGTCGGCGGTGCTGTCGTGGGCGGTGCCGTTGTCGGCGGTGCCGTGGTCGGTGGCGCGGTCGTCGGCTGGGTCGTGGTCGCGTGCGATGACGCGCTCGCCGACGCCGTCGGGTGCTTGCTAGCGGACGGCGACGCGGAGGCTGACGCGCTCTTGGTGGCGGCCGTGACCGGGGAGACGTTCGCCGCCGGCCGGGACTGGGTCGGCGTGTGCCCTCGCGAGCTGAGGGCGAAAGCCGCCCCGGCGCCGCCGAGCACGAGCACGCCGATGACCGCCGCCAGCACC
>NZ_JBARCR010000428.1:0-4218 GCF_049794275.1 Trebonia sp. | reverse complement strand
GCCCATCCCGGCCGCACCAGGCCGGCCTCGTACGCGACCACGACGAGCTGCGCCCGACTGAGTGCCCCGTTGCCGTTCGCCGCGGCCACGGCCCTGCTCATAGCCATCGCGCTGGCGGGGGCGGGAGTCGCCGCCCGCACCACCGTCCGCCGCGACATCACCTGACGACTCGCGCCTTACTCCCCAGACTGGCCGGCGGCCCGCACCAGCCGCCGGCCGAGCGCCGTGACGGCCCGCCGGAGCTCGGCGCCGCCGAGCACCCGGAAGGAGGCCTCGATGGCAGCGAGCCGCCCGGCGTACCAGTCGGGGTTGTCGGTCGTGGCCCGGATCAGCGTCCGGTCGCCGTCGGCCGGCTCCAGCAGCCCCATGCTGCGCGGAACCCAGTACGACGTCTGCCGGACCGTGGCCTCGACGAGGACCTCGACGGGGTAGCGCCAGCCCTGGGACAGGTGCTCCTCCAGGGCGCGCAGCGCGTCGAGGCCAGCGGGCGGCGTGAACTCCTCAGGCAGCAGCTCGGCCGCGGCGATCCTGTCGACGCGCAGCACCCGCTGCGCCCCGGCCGTGTGCGACCAGCCCAGCAGGTACCAGCGGCTATGCCGCAGCACGACGGCCCAGGGGTCGACCTCCATCGGCCGGTCCGCTTTCGCCGTCCGGTAGACCAGCCGCAGCCGCCGCCCGGCCGCGCACGATCCGATCAGCGCGGTCGTCAGCTCGGGGCTGACCCGGATCTCGTCATCGGGCGGTGGAACGGTGACCGCGCGCACTGCCCTGACGGGGCCGGCGACCCGCTCGGGCAGCACCCGGATGATCTTGCCGAGCGCGCCGCCCACCAGGTCACCGGGGTCGGCCGCGTTCCTGTGGCCTTCCAGGACGGCCATGACCAGGCCCATCGCCTCGGCGGCGGTGAACGTCAGCGGCGGCAGCCGCAGGCCGCGCCCCACCTGGTAGCCGCCGTAGGGGCCGCTGACCGACTCGATCGGCAGGTCCGCCTCGCGCAGGATGGCGACGTAGCGCCGGGCGGCCCGCTCGGTGACCCCGAGCCGGTCGCCGAGCCGCTGCGCGGTGATGCCGGGAGTGTTCTGGATGGCCTCGAGTGCCAGCAGCGCCCGCGCGGTGGGGCTCAGGTCGTGAGCCAAGGCCGCCTCCATCCCGGTCGTAAACCGTCCGGGACTCACGCTATCGTGCCTTAAATGAGCCACGCCGACCCAGCCGCTCGCGCCGCCCGCGCGGACGCGCGGACGCCGGTCACGGCCGGCGAGCTGACCATCGTCCCGGCGAACGAGGCGTCGTGGGCGGACCTGCGGGCGATCTTCGGCACCTCGGACTACCCGGGCAGGTGCTACTGCCAGCGGTTCAAGACGCGCGGCTGGTTCTGGGGCCAGGGCACCCCAGAGGACCGGCAACGCCGGCTCCGCGACCAGGCGAACTGCGACGACCCGGCGGCCGGGAACACGACAGGGCTGGTGGCCTACCTGGGCGGCGAGCCGGTCGGCTGGGTCGCCGTGGAGCCGCGCACCGAATACCCGCGGCTGATGGGCCTGCCGACGGTCTGGAAGGGCCGGCACGAGGACAAGGCCGACGACGGGGTCTGGGCGGTGACCTGCTTCGCGACCCGCAAGGGGTACCGCAAGCGCGGCATCACCTACGGGCTCGCCGCCGCCACGGTCGGTTACGCCAGGGCGAACGGCGCCAGGGCGCTCGAGGCGTACGCGATGATCACCCAGCCGGGCAAGGAGATCACCTGGGGCGAGCTGCACGTCGGGGCCCGCCAGGTCTTCGCCGAGGCTGGCTTCACCGAGGTGAGCCGCCCCAGCGCGCGGCGCGTGGTGATGCGCGTCGATTTCCCCGGGTGACGCCCTGACGCCGTGACGCCCGCTCAGACCACCCGCGCCGAGATCTGCCGGGCGGCGCCCTGGACGGCGGGCCCGAGCAGGGCGACCAGCTCGGACATCGCCACCGGCGACCAGGGAATGGCGAGGTTGACGGCCGCGACGACCGAGCCGCTGCGCGAGCGCACCGGCGCGGCGATGGACCGCAGTGCGTTCTCGAGCTCCTCGTCATTGACCGCCATCCCGGTGCGGCGCACCTGCTCCAGCTCGGCGAGCAGGGCCGTCCTGTCGGTCAGCGTGCGGGGGCCGCGCTGCGTGAGGTCGATCGTGTCCAGCAGCCGGTCGATATCCTGGCGCGGCAGGAAGGCGAGCAGGGTCTTGCCGGTGGCGCTGCAGTACAGCGGCAGCCGCGAGCCGATGTGCAGGCTGAACTCGAACTGGTGATAGCGGCAGGGCCGCCCGCGGACTCGGTCGATCAAGATCGCGTCGGTGTCGTCGCGGACGGCGAGGTTCGCGGTGTGCCCGGTGGTCTCGGCGAGCCGCCGCAGGTGCGGCGCCGCGATCTCACGCAATTCCAGCGAGCCGAGTACCGCGAACCCCAGGTCGAGGACCCGGGGGCCGAGGCGGTACTTGCGGGTGGCCTCGTCCTGGTGAAGATAGCCGAGCGTGGCCAGGGTCGCGACGTACCGGTGGGCGGTGCTGCGGGTGAGGGCGAGCATGCGCGCCAGCTCACTGATCCCGAGTTCGGGCCGCTCGGGAGTGAATGAGCTGAGGACGGCGAGGCCGCGCTCCAGCGACTGCGAAAAACCCGCGCCGCTGTCTGCCTTGGGCATGTCCCGAATACTAGAACAGTGTGTTGACAATTCGACCGCTCATTTCAACACTCTGACAAAGATTTTCCGTATCCCTCTGCCACGATTTCCGCATCCCTGCGGAAGGAGATATTCAGATCATGACCGACCAGACTGATCAGCCCAGTCCGGGCAAGCCGGACAGTGGCGGTGTTTCCCGGCGCGGCCTGTTCCGCGCGGCCGGCGTCGGCGCGGCCGTCGTCGGGGGCGGCAGCCTGCTCGAGGCCTGCAGCTCGAGCATCAAGGGCGCCTCCGGGGCCGGCAGCACCGCGAGCGCGTCCAGTGGCAAGTCGATCACTATCGGGTGGATCCACCCGCTGACCGGGGACCTGGCCGGGTTCGGCGCCCCGGACAACTGGGTGATCAGCCAGATCAAGGAGACCAGCCCGTACAAGAACGGGTTCAAGATCGGCGGCTCGACCTACGACGTCACCATCAAGTCCTACGACACGCAGTCCAGCGTCACCAGGGCCGGCGACCTGGCCAAGCAGGCCATCCAGCAAGACAACGTCGACCTGCTGCTCGCCTCCTCCACCCCGGAGACGGTCAACGCGGTCGCTAGCCAGGCCGAGACCCTCGGCACCCCGCTGGTCTGCGCGAACATCCCGTGGGAGTCCTGGTATATCAACCTGGGCGGCAACCCGCAGAAGCCCACGCTCAAGCCCAAGTACGTGACGATGTACTTCCTGGGCGCCGAGCACCTGGCCCTGTGCTTCATCCCGATGTGGAACAGGATCGGCGCCCAGTACGGCAACAACCACCTGGTCGCCGCCGCGTTCCCGAACGACTCCGATGGCAACGCGTTCCGCGCCGTGTTCCCGCCCATCCTCAAGGGCGCGGGCTACAAGATGGAACTGTCGTCCCCGTACGCCGACGGCACGACCAACTACTCGTCGATGATCGCCCAGTTCAAGTCCTCAGGCGCGGACTGGTTCACCAACGTGCCGCTGCCGCCCGACTTCGCCACCATGTGGAAGCAGGCGCTCCAGCAGGGCTTCAAGCCGAAGCTGGCGACGGTCGCGAAGGTGCTGCTGTTCCCGACCGACGCGTACGCGATGGGTTCCGAGGTGTACAACATCGCCACCGACAGCTGGTGGGTACCGTCGCTGCCGTGGCACTCCTCGTTCACCGGCCAGTCCTGCCCGGAGCTCGCCGCGGCCTACACGGCGGCGGGCAACGGCCAGCCGAACGCGAACATCAGCAACTACACGCTCTTCGAGATCGCCTACAAGGCGCTCACCTCGGTGAACGACCCGCACAACAAGACGGAAGTAGCCGAAGCCATCCACCAGGTCGTCATTCCCGACGCGGTGGCCGGGCCGATGGACTTCACCTCGTCCAAGGCCCCCGCACCGGGCGTGGTGATCACCCCGCCGGTCGGCATCCAGTGGCAGAAGGGCACCACGTACGCGCTCGAGGCCAAGGTGGTGGACAATACGCTGCTGCCGCAGGCCAAGATCACCGGCGACCTGCTGCCCACGTTCAAGTAAATGCCCGCGGCATAAAAGCATTTGTTCAGCCCGAACACTAATCGCTCC
>NZ_JBARCR010000427.1:0-3511 GCF_049794275.1 Trebonia sp. | reverse complement strand
GCGGTTCGGCCCTGAGGGGACCTGCGCCCGGCTCGCGGGGCTCTGCGACGCGGGCGAGGCGTACATCGTCAGCCGCGGCCTGGCCGCGGCCGGCCTGGATCCCGCGGGCTTCTTCGTCTGTACCGAGGACCTGGAGGACGAGCTCATCCGCGCCGCCGGGCCCGCACGGGTGACGGAGGTGCTCGCCGCGCACGGAGACCTCCACGCGTTCCGCACCATTCAGCGGCAGCCGGCCTGGCGGGGAAAGGACGAGGCGGCGCAGTTGCGGCGCTTCTTCGGCGCGGGCGCGCAGCGCAAGCTGCGCTACGCCCGCCTGCTGACCGAGGCGATCAGCCTGGACCGGATACCGCAGCCGCTCGACGCCCTGCTCAGCGCCGTCTGACGCCCGATATGGCGGCGGGCGCGCTCAGCGGTCGC
The DNA here is from genome assembly GCF_049794275.1 of Trebonia sp. Taxonomy (NCBI): domain Bacteria; kingdom Bacillati; phylum Actinomycetota; class Actinomycetes; order Streptosporangiales; family Treboniaceae; genus Trebonia; species Trebonia sp. The sequence goes on along the minus strand of NZ_JBARCR010000427.1, from coordinate 3,094 downwards.
CACCGGGACGCCACAGCACGTCACCGCGCTCGGCATTGGCGGCGCGGGCGAGGATGAACAGCAGGTCTGACAGCCGGTTCAGGTACTTCGCGGGCCACACGTTCACGGTCTCGCCGTGGTCGCGGACGGCGGCCCACGCGCTGCGTTCCGCGCGCCTGGTGACGGCGCGCGCGGTGTGCAGCAGCGCCGCGCCCGGCGTGCCGCCTGGCAGCACGAAGCTGCGCAGCACCGGCAGCGCGGCGTTGTACTCATCGCAGGCCGACTCGAGGGACGTCACATAGCTCTCGTCGATGCGCAGCTGCTGGTACGCGGGCGGCTCGGGGCTGACCGGATTGGCCAGGTCGGCGCCGACGTCGAACAGCTCGTTCTGGATCCGGCCGAGCAGCGCGGCCATGTCCGCGGGCAGCTGGCCGAACGTCACGGCCATCCCGATGGCGCAGTTCGCCTCGTCGGTGTCCGCGTAGGCGGCCAGCCGGCTGTCTGTCTTGTCGACCCGGTTCCCGTCTACGAGGGCGGTCGTGCCGTCGTCACCGGTTCGCGTGTAGATCCTGGACAGCACGACCGGCGTGTCCCTCTGCTCGTTGTTGGCCATGCGACCACACTAACGGCGCGGCCCGACGCCGTTTTCCCGCCCCGGATCAAGTGGGCGGCCCGGTAGGGTGGCTGGCGTGTTCGACTACGTGATCGTGGGCGGCGGCAGCGCGGGCTGCGTGCTGGCCGCGCGGCTCGCCGAAGACCCCGGCACCAGAGTGCTTCTCCTCGAGGCAGGCCCGTCGTCCGATGACGTCGACGAGATTCACATTCCGGCCGCCTACAACCGGCTCTTCCGCACCAAGTACGACTGGAACTACGTGACGCTCCCGCAGGAGCGCGCCGACGCGCGGCCGGTCTACTGGCCGCGCGGCCGGGTGCTCGGCGGCAGTTCGGCCATGAACGCGATGATCTACATCCGGGGTAACCGGCTGGACTACGACGCGTGGCGCGACGACTTCGGCTGCACCGGCTGGGGGTTCCGCGAGCTGGCGCCCTACTTCCTGCGCGCGGAGGACAACGCCCGCGGGGCGAGCGTCTATCACGGCACGGGCGGCCCGCTGTCCGTTCAGGATCTCCGCCACAAATCCGAACACGGGCGGCACTTCATCGAGGCGGCCACCCGGCGCGGTGCCGTGGCTAACGACGACTTCAACGGGCCGCAGCAGGACGGCGTGGGCTTCTACCAGGTGACCCAGCGCGACGGAAGGCGGTGCAGCGCCGCCGACGCCTATCTTGCGCAGCGGCCGCAGAACCTGACGGTCCTGACGAACGCCACCGCGACGGGACTCGTGATCGAGGGCGGCCGGGCCGCCGGCGTCACCTACCGGCACGCGGGGCGAGAAGAGACCGCCAGGGCCGAGGCGGAGGTCATCCTCGCGGCAGGCGCGATCGGCAGCCCGCAGCTGCTCATGCTCTCCGGCATCGGCCCGGCCGACCATCTGCGCGAGCAGGGCATTTACGTGATCGTGGACAGCCCCGCGGTGGGCGCGAACCTGGCGGACCACCCGTCGGTTCCGGTGCTGTGGTCGACGCCGGCCCTCAAGGGCCTATGGGAGAGCTCAGGCACTGCCGGGTTCGCGCGCTGGATGGTGACGCACAAGGGCCCGCTCACCTCTAACATCGCGGAGGCGGGCGGGTTCGCCCGCAGCGACCCAAGGCTGGCAGCCCCTGACCTGCAGTGGCACGTGCTGCCGGTCGCGTTCAGGGACCAAGGGCTCGCCGACCCGGCGCGGCGGGCGATGACGGTGCTCGTGACGCTGGTCGACGTGACCAGCCGGGGACGGCTCAGGCTCGCGTCCAGGGATCCCAGGCACCGGCCGCTGATCGACCCCGGCTACCTGACCGATGTTCGCGACCTGGGCGCCCTGGCGGCCGGCGTGCGGACGGCGCGGGACTACGGGACCGCCGCGCCGCTGTCGCGGGTCTGCGCCGAGGAACTCGCCCCTGGCGACAGCGTGCATACCGACCATGAGATCCGCGACTACATCCGCGCGTCGCTGGTGACGACTTACCACCCGGCGGGCACCTGCGCGATGGGCGGCGATTCCGGGCAGGCGGCGAGCCGGCACGCTAGCGTCGTCGACCCGATGCTGCGGGTCCGGGGGGTGGACGGGCTGCGCGTGGTGGACGCGTCGGTCATGCCCGCCGTGCCGCGAGGTAACACCAATGCCCCGGTCATCGCCATCGCGGAGCGCGCGGCCGACCTCATCGCGGGACGGGCCCCGCTCGCTTCGGCCGACCCCGAGCAAGTCGTAGCACTCGTCTCCTAACCTTCGGACGGCGCGTCGCCTGGCCCCGGCGCGTCCGGGCCCACCGGTTGACACGGAGCATGAGCGCTACAATCACGCGTCTCATGCTCCGCGTTAACGGATCACCGGTACCGCCGCCCGTGCAGCAGCGTGACCAGCGCCACGATCTTGTCCATGTCCTTGTCCGTGCGCGCGAACGTGGTCAGGTTCACCAGCGGCTTCATCCGCTGCCTGGTGATGGCCTTGGCCCTGGCGAACTCGCGCAGGCCGTCCGCGCCGTGGATCCGCCCGAACCCGGAGTCTGCCACCCCGCCGAACAGCAGTGACGGTACGCCGGCGAACGCGATCACCGAGTTGATGGCCGTCATCCCGGTGCGCAGCGACCGCGCGGCATCCAGGGCCCGCTTCCTGCTCTTGGCGTACACGGCCGAGCCCAGCCCGTACCGCCCGCCGTTGGCCAGCCGCACGCCCTCGTCGAGATCAGCAACCTTCGTCACCGTCACCGTCGGCCCGAAGGTCTCCTCGGTGACCGCCCGGCTGTCCTCCGGCACGCCGGTGAGAATGACCGGCTCGACGTACGGGGCGCGGATGCTGTCCAGCCCGCCGATGGCCGGGTGAGAGTTCCGGGCCAGCGCGTCGGCCACGTGCCCCTCGATGACGTCGACCTGTGACGCCATGGTCATCGGACCGTAGTCGGCCTCCCGGTCGGAGCCCGGCCGGAGCGCGGCCACCCGCTCGCGCAGTTTGTCCAGGAACGAGTGGTACACGTCGCCGACGACGTACACCCGCTCGATTCCGACGCAGGTCTGGCC
>NZ_JBARCR010000426.1:0-4647 GCF_049794275.1 Trebonia sp. | reverse complement strand
GAGCCTGAAGGGCTTGCTCCGCCAGGCTTCCGGGACGACCCGGTCGTCATCGTCATCGAAGTCCTCAGCATCCCGTGCGCCCACGTCGTCGTCGTCGTCCGAGCGCGTGGGCTGTCCGCTTTCGCGTACTTCCTGAACATCCATGGCCTGACTCCTGTGTCACAATGCCGTCTGCACGGCGGTGTCGAAGGTCGCCGCGGTCGCCACGCCAGCGCTGTTCCGCTTGAGCATGACGGGATTCGTCAGGCGGAACTGCTGGCAGCCAAGCCTGGTGAAAGACACGCTCAGGCCGTTCGCCAGGAAGGTGAGCAGGTTGTCAGCGGTCGCCGTCACCGGCGACTGGCCGGTGACGAGCAACTTCTGGTTGGCCGCCAGGAACGGCGTCTGGATGTCGACGAGGTTCTGGCAGTACATCGCCGGGCTGCTGGACTTGTCGGTCACCGCACTGACGGGGGCCTGGCCGAGTTCCTCTCGGTACAGGTCGGTCTTTGCCGGGTCGGGCTCGCCGCCGTCCATTACCACCTTGTCGTTCTCCGGCACCAGCGCCGCGGTCTTCGGCTGATACGCGCCCGCCGCTATCTCGTCCAGCGCCTCGGAAAAGGCCGGCGCGTTGAAGTTGGACAGGTCGGGCGCCTTGAACGGGGTGCACCCGAGGATCGGGTCGACGTACTGGTCAAGCACGGCGTTTGCGCTGTTGCCCTGCAGCAGCGTCGCCCCTGCGACGTAACCCCGGTACGCCCCGTTGTCCTGCGCCGTCTGGCCGGTGAGCGGGTTGAGCAGGTAGGTGGTGGTCACGCTTTCGCCCAGGCCCAGGCCGGCTACCTCGAAGTTGCTGATGACCGGGCACGACCGGCCCGTGCCCAGGTCGCCGCCCGACGGGACGATCGCGCTCGAGGTACCCGGGGACGGCACCTTGAGCAGTCCCTTCCGCTCGGCCTGCCGCACCGCGTTGAAGAAGTTGACCCCGTTGCAGAACGACGTCTTCCCGAAGGCCGACCGCGCCTGGCCGCTGACGCAGTGGGCATCCGCGAGCGTGGTCGGGGTCGCCCCCACCTGGACCAGGTCCGTGCCGTTGAATCCGAAGTCGATCGTCACGACCGCGTCCGCCGGGATCACGGGCAGAAGGAGCTTCATGCCCGGCGTGTCCGGCCTGGTGCCCTGCGTGATCACGAGCGGCTCATAGACCGACAGCGCCCCGGTGGCCGGGTCCAGGATCGTGGCCTGGACGAAGGCCCCCAGCTTCGCCCCGTTGCTCATCTCGCACCCCGACTGCGCCGGCGTCATCCCGTTGGGACCGGTAAGCCGATAAGGAGTAGCGAGCCCCTGCGCGCTCAGCGGGTTAGCCGGGACGATGATGTCACAGGTGGTATTGGACTTCATGCCCGCCGCTGGAGCAGCCGTCGCCAACGCCGCGGCGATATTGGTGGCAGTCGGGGTCACATAAGTGCCGAGAGGGATCTGGGTAAGACCTGAGTTGCTCGTGCCCGACTGGAACGCGAGCACCACTCCGATCACCAGCCCCAGCACCGCGGGAACGGCAAGCTGCCCCGCAACGCGCGACATGCCCCTTTCCTGCATACGGCGCCGCCATGCGGACCGACGCTCGCTATGCATGCAATCCACCTCCACGTCCGCCGTTCCGCTCTTAGAGGCATAGATTAGACGAGCCAGGCGGCATGACGCGGGAAATTCGGAAGTTCTACTTCTAACGCCTCAGATGGAGCGCGTGATCGTAAGGTGATAGTGGAGTGATGGTCCTGAGATACGCCATAGCAAACGTCTGGGATTACTCCTCTGGTGACCGAACGCGATCATTTAATTACATATCTATAACAAGCCCGCGTACGCCTTCGCCTAGTGGTACCCTGTCGGCCGACGCCTCGTCAGGCCCTCGCCCGCATGAGGACTAAGTCCAGGTAGCTGGTCCTTTTCCGGAACGCTGAACCAGCCGGGCCGATCCGCCGTTAAATGGATGTTACCTCCTCGTGATGCGAGGTCAGCCCGCCATAGACGCGGCGGTCACGCAGGGTAGCGAAAGGTTGGGAAGATGCTTAGACTGCTGGCTTTTACCCTACCTTTGTGCCTTGACAACTTTGCTATCGCATTCGCCGTCCTGGGGCAAATTCGGCTGACGCGCACGCAGTTGCTGCGCGTCACAGTGGTATTTATCGCATTCGAAGCCATAATGCCGCTGATCGGATTGGCACTGGGGACGCCGCTGATTCACCTGATCGCCGGCCCCCCCCATATAAACATCGACCCTTACCAACTCGGTAGCCCTACCGAGCTCAGGGAACTTCAGCTGGCCTATCGCTCCCACCTAGCCGACCAGATCGACCTGACCTTCATCGGCCGGTATATCGTCCCGCTCGTCGTGCCGGTGATCGTCGGCGTCATCGGCATCCTGATGCTGGACGAGGCCTTCAACGACGACGATGACGACGACGAGGCGGAGAAGGCGAGAGCGCTGGTGGCAGCGCGCGGTCGCGCCATCATCGGGCTCGGTCTCAGCATCAGCGTGGATGAACTGATCGTGGGCTTCACAATCGGCTACAGCCAGTACTTCACCACGGTCGAGGCCATCACCGCCATCGTCGTCCAGTCGTTCCTGGCCCTCATGGCCGGCCTGTACTTCGGCCGGAAGGTGCGCGATGGAAAGCTCCGGATCAGCGTGGAACGCGTCTCCACCGGCACCAAGCTGATAGCGGGCGGCATTCTTGTCACGCTGGCGGCCGTCCTCCTGGTCGGCCCCCCGCTCGCCAACCACGCCTTCCCCCACTTCATCCACTCCGTCTTCCCCCACAAGGTCAAACCCGCGTCGGCGCCCACGGCGGTCACCACCAACCTGCCGGGAGCCGACGGATAAGACGCCGGCGGAGGCCTCGGTGCCCAGGCGCCAGGACTGGCACTGCGGGTCGGCGTAGAAGCGGCGGCATCAGCCAGATAATGGCCGCGCTGAGGATGACGGAGAGGACGAGCAGCCAGCATGCCTCGATTTACTGGAAGCTCCAGAACCGATTGGCGGGCATGCTGGAAGGCACCAGAAGGTGCCATTTGGATAACGGGGCGGGATCCTCGTAAAGGATCGCCCGCGGGTGCCGGGACGCAGGCCTGGCGAGCGTGGCCGCTGCACCGCGCCCTTGTCACCGACGAGGCGTTCGCGCCGCCAGATTCCGCCCGGCCGTTCTCCGTTCACACGGGCTGGATCGAGTCCAATTGGCCGGTGCCCGCACCACCGGGCGCCTGAAGCCCGATGCACCGGAACCTGTTACTTCCTCGGTCGCGTAAACCGACTGCGAGAAGGCCTCCACCGCGCTCTGGCACCGCGCCAGCATGGCGGCCGCCTTCTGCCCCGCTCATCGGGAGCCGTCTCCGGGAGCACCCACACGCTGGTGACCAGCGTGGTGGCGCCGACGGCCCGCAGGCGGGCCAGGGGCTCGACGCCGAGCTCGGGAGCTGGGTCAGGATAAGAAGCCAGCTTGACGGGCAGCCGTCCGCGTCCATTGATATGCAACACCTGTTCCACGCATAGCACGCCGCCGAACAGGCTAAATATTACAAGTGGCTTACGTGTGGCAGGTCGGGTTGCTAATCCTGAAAGGAGCGTGACGGATCATTTAGCTGCAACACGTGTTACTGATTTCGGCAAACTGTACAGCAACACTTGTTACAAGCTATAGGTCAGAGCCTTCTTTCACGGAACTCCTTGACAGCCTTGACGTGCTATTTTACGCTTCTCACGCCTCGCGACCGAACATATCTCGGACAGATAACACTCGCCTCGCGAGGAGAAAGCAACCCCGTATTCACCGGGAGCGGCCACAACAGAAACGGAAGGAAGAAGTATGGGTAGTTGGCTTCTACTAGGTACCGACAGCCTGATCGCGTGCATCGCGGTCGGCCCGATCATGAGCCGGCGGCTGTCCGTGCTCGTTCCGTTCGCGCTGCTCTTCGGAGTCGGTGACGGGCTTGGCTACCTGCTCGGCTGCGCCCTGCACTGGTCGTTCCCGGACAATCTCAGCTTCCTCGCGCCGGTGGTCGTCGCCGTCATCGGCGTCTACTGGATCGCGGTCGCCCTCGTCTCGAGGAAAGCGGCGGCTGCGGAGGAGAATCCCAAGGCACACTGGGGCGTGTGGGTCCTGCCGTGGCTACTGAGCCTCGACAACATCACCTACGGCACGGTCGACGGCGTTTCCCATGGCGCCTCGATCGGGCTCTCGGCCTTCGAGCAGTTCGCGTCGAGTGCCATCCAGGCCGGCATCGGTCTCGCGATCGGCATCGGGATCGCGTACGCGATCCCGGCGGTGCGGCGCCACATGTGGGTGGCCAACGGAGTCGCCGGAGGCGCCATGCTCGTCGCGGCCGGCGTCCTGTACGTCGTCGGCTGAGCGTTTCGAAGTGAAACCACCGTCCGTTCAGCATGAAATCCTTGAGCTGAACGGACGGTGGTTTCACCTGTCCCGTGCATCGTCCCCGAACGGTGGTATAGAGGCGGTGTGGAGCGCCGAGATCGCTGTCGAGTCGGCCGCCTGCGCGCGGGGGCACTGGCCGCCGTGTTCGCCGTGGCGGCCGCTGGCTGCTCAGGGTCGGCTAGCTCAGCGCCGTCCAGGCCGGCGACCCCGGCAGCGCCACCGCTGACAGCGGCAC
>NZ_JBARCR010000425.1:0-11676 GCF_049794275.1 Trebonia sp. | reverse complement strand
CAACCGCCCCACGGTCGTGTTCGCCTACACGATCAAAGGCCGCGGGCTGCCGACCGAGGGACATCCCAACAACCACTCCGCGCTGCTGACCGCCGCGCAGATGCAGGCCCTGGCCGACGCCAGCGGGATGGACACCGCCCGGCCCTGGCAGCGCTTCGACCCCAGCACACCCGCCGGGCAGCTGTGCGCGCGCCGGGCGCGGCAGCTGTACCGGGACCCGGTGGCGCCGTCCCGCCCGGTCAGCATCCCGGCATCGCTGGGCCATCCGCACCGCAAACCGGTCTCCACCCAGGCGGCGCTGGGCCGCTTCCTCGCCGACCTCGCCCACGACGCCCCCGAAGCGGCTAAGCGCGTGGTCACCTGTAGCCCTGATGTCGCCTCCTCGACCAACCTCGGCGGCTGGATCAACAAGACCGGCGTTTGGTCGGTGCGGGACCGGCATGACTGGTTCGCCGATGACTCCGAACGGGTGCTGCGCTGGCGCGAGGTCAGCAACGGCCAGCACATCGAACTGGGCATCGCCGAAATCAACCTGGTGTCGCTGCTCGGCGAGCTCGGCGCCACCTGGTCCCGGTGGGGCAAGCGCCTCATCCCGATCGCGACGCTGTATGACCCGTTCGTTTCCCGCGCGCTCGAGCCGTGGTCCTACGGCATCTACTCAGGCGGCCAGTCGATCCTCGTCGGTACGCCATCCGGCGTCAGCCTCGCGCCGGAGGGCGGAGCACACCAGTCGATTAGCACCCCCTCGATCGGGCTCGAACAGCCCGGCTGCATCGCCTGGGAGCCCGCCTTCGCCCAGGACCTGGAGTGGTGCCTGCTCTACGCCATGGAACACGTCGGGGTGCCCGGCGGAACGTCGTCCTACTTCCGGCTGAGCACCCGCCCGGTCGACCCCGCTCTGGCTCAGGTGCCCGCCGACCCCGCGCTGGCGGAACGCCGGCGGCAGCAGGCACGAGCGGGCGGCTACCGGCTGCCTGCCGGGCACCCCGTGGCGGAAGAGGACGTCACCCTGATCGGGATGGGCGCGATCATGCCTGAAGTAGTCGCCGCCGCCGCGGTGCTGGCGGCCGAAGGCGTCAACGCGGGCGTCGTCTGCCTGACAAGCCCGGACCTAGTCTTCCGGTCCTTCCAGCAGCGCGGCCGGCGGGAGACAGGAGTCGGTGGCAGCATCGCCGACGAACTCTTCCCCGCCGGCCATCCCGCGCCGCTGGTCACCGTGCTCGACGGGCATCCGCACACGCTCGCCTTCCTGGCCGGCGTACGCGGCGACCCTATCCGCTGCCTCGGCGTGACCGAGTTCGGACAGTCCTCCGGCCTCGATGACGCCTACCGCATCCATCAGATCGACACCGGCTCAATCGTCGACGCCGCACTGACCATCGCGGGTCGCTAGCCCGCCTCCAGGAAGAAGGACCTATGGAAAGCAGACTGATAGCTGCCGGCAGTGGCCGGGTGGCCGTGTCCTACCACGCCGCTGCGGCCGAGATCCCGGGACTGCCGCTGCTGGTCGCCCTGCACGGCGGCACCTACACCAGCGAGTACTTCAGTGTCGCGGGCGGCCCGTCAGGCTCGTTCCTCGACATCGCCGGGCGCAACGGGTTCGCCGTGCTCACCATCGACCGTCCGGGATACGGAGAGAGCACCTTGCTCGCGGAGGAGGAGAACACCTTCGCCCGCCAAGCCGAGATCCTGGACAGCGTCATCGCCGAGGCGCTCGACGTCTGGCCGGCACCGGGCGTCGTCCTGGTCGGCCACTCGATCGGCGGCATGATCAGCCTCGAGATCGCCGCCCGGCACCCACACTGGCCGCTGCTCGGCGTGGCCACCAGCGGTAACGGTGCACGGATTCCGGCCGGGGGCGCCGCCGAGGCGCTCGGCAGCCTGCCGCTGTCAGGCGTGGTCGATCTTCCGGTCGCTGAGCGCGACGGGGTGATGTTCGGCCCCGCAGGTTCCTTCACCGAAGCCGCCAGGAACGCGGCGCACGGCTCCTACGCCCCCACCCCGTTCATCGAGCTGGTGCGCGCTCCGGTCTGGGCTGCCGACCGGCTGAGTGCCGTCGCGGCGGCGGTGAAGGTGCCGGTGCTTACAGTGCTCGCCGCCCACGACGCGCTGTGGGATTCCTCGGCGGAGGCACGCGCCGACTACGAGAGCCGTTTCACCGCTCCTGCGTCCGCCCCGGTCCTGCGCGGCACCGGCCATTCGATCGATCACCACCTGATGGGGGCGGCCCTGGACCTGATGCAGCTGGGATTCGCCCAGGAGTGCATGGCACTGCGTGGTCAGGCTGCCCCCGTCGCATGACACTGACGTCGAGTACCCGCGATACGCCGGTGCTGATCGCCGGCGCGGGCCCGGTCGGTCTCGCGCTGGCGGTCGAGCTGGGCCTGCGTGGAGTCGAGTGCCTGGTGGTCGAGCCGCGGCCGCAGCCGACCCGGTTGCGGCCGCGGGCCAAGACGCTGAACACGCGCACCATGGAGCATGCCCGGCGGTGGGGGCTAGCGGAACTGCTGCGCGCGGCGGCGCCGCTGCCGGTCTCCTGGTCGCAGGATGTCTCCTTCTGCACCAGCTTCCTGGGCGATGAGATCACCCGGTTCACCGGGGTGCTGGGACTCGCGGACGACGGCGACTCCCCGGAACGCGGGCAGCAGATGCCGCAGTACGTGCTCGAAGAGGTACTGCGCGACGTCGTGACCAAGCTTCCGGCGGTGGACCTGCGGCTCGGCTGGCGGCTGCACAGCCTTGACACGACCGGGCCGGGTCCAGTCCGTGCCACCCTCTGCGACCCGGCCGGGAACGCGGTCCGGGTAACGGCCGAGTACGTGGCGGGGGCCGACGGTGCGCGCAGCGTCGTCCGCGAGCAGATCGGCGCCCGGTACGTCGGGTCAACCGCGCTGCGCCCCAACACCGGCGTGGTGTTCCGCAGCCAGGAACTCGTCACCGCCGCGCCGCACCCGCCCGCCGTCCAGACGTGGCTGCTCAACCGTCAGACCCCCGGGATGATGGGACCGATCGACCGGCACGGTCTGTGGTGGCTGATCGCCTTCGGCGTCGACGGCCGCTCGGCCGATTTCGACGCCCGGCGGCTGATCAGCGGAGCCCTCGGACGCGAGCTTCCGGTCGAGGTCGTCAGTACCGACCCGTGGACGGCGCGAATGGAACTGGTCGACCGTTGCCGCAGCGAGCGGGTGTTCCTCATCGGGGACGCCGCCCACCTCAACCCGCCGTTCGGCGGCCACGGCCTCAACACCGGCATCGGCGACGCGGTCGACCTGGGCTGGAAGCTCGCCGCCAGCCTGGCAGGCTGGGCAGGTCCGCGACTGCTCGATTCCTACGAAGCGGAACGCCGGCCGCTGCAACGGCGGGTGATCGACGAGGCGAGCACGAACATGGCCACCCTGGCGCCGGAACTGCTCGACGACGGCCTCGACGAACCCGGTCCGGAAGGCGACCGGGCCCGGGCAGCCGCGGCCCGCCGCATCACCCAGACCAAGCGGGCCGAATACTTCAGCATCGACCTGGTGCTCGGCCATCGCTACGAGGACTCCCCCGTGCTGCAGGCGTCACCGCACGCATCAGGACCCTGGACGAGCTGCGCCGCGTCCGGCCGGCGCCTGCCCCACCTGTGGGTGTCTCCCCAGGTCTCCACGCTGGACCTGGTCACCGGCACGCACCTGGTCCTGACGGCCGACGGCGGACTGGGAGCGCGCGCCGGCCGCGCCGCAGCGGCCGCGGGCCTCCCGGCCACGGTGACGCGGCTCGAGCAACCGCTCATGCGCCGCCTGGGCGCGGAACTGATCATCGTGCGGCCCGATCAGGTGGTCTCGGCTGTCTGGCCGACGCCGACCGCTGAACAACACGGTGAGACCGGATTTCTCGACACGACAATGGCCATGCTCTGCGGCCGGTAAGGACTTGAGAAGACATGGACAAGATCGCGCTGACCAACGTGCGGGTATTCGACGGCGAGCGGCTGCTCGAGCCGACGACGGTCGTCATCGACGGCGACCGCATCGGCGACGACCAGGCAGGCGCTCGCACCTGGGACGGTGGCGGGGGTGTGCTGCTGCCCGGGCTGATCGACTGCCACATCCATCTCACTGATGACGCGACGCTGTCGGCGCTGGCCTGCTACGGCGTCACTACCGGGCTGGACATGGGAACCTGGCCGCCCGAGCTGGTCGCGTCGCTGCGCGGCCGACCCGGTGTCACCGACGTGCGCTCGAGCGGCACCGGTGCCACCCACCCCGCCAGCATGCACGCCAAGCGGATGGGGCGCGCGCAGGGCCTGGTCGCCGATCCCGACGAGGCGAGGGCCTACGTCGCCCAGCGCGTCGCCGAGAGCGTCGACTACATCAAGATCATCGTCGATCCGCCCGGCTTCGACGAGCTCACGGTCCGGGCGCTCGTGGAAGCCGCCCATGCGCACGGTCTGCGTACCATCGCCCACGCCGCCACACGAGACGCGGTGCTGCTGGCGCAGGCAGGCGGCGTCGACGTGCTCACCCACGCGCCCATTGACCGGCCCCTGGAAGACAGCGACGTGCAGCGTGCCCGCGCCAGCGGGCAGGTCGTGGTGCCCACCCTGACGATGATGGAGGCGATCGTCGAGCGGCTGGCCGGCAGCGTACCCGTCTCCTACGACGTCGCCCGAGCCACCGTCGGGCAGTGGTACCAGGCGGGCGTCACGATCCTCGCCGGGACGGACGCGAACCAGGCAGCATCCGCGCCCGCATCCCCGCCGTATGGCACCAGCCTGCACCACGAGCTGCAGCTGCTGGTCGGCGCGGGCCTGTCCGCCGTCGATGCGCTGCGGTCAGCGACAATTCTCGCGGCCCGGTACTTCGGACTGGCCGATCGTGGGGTTATCGCACCGGGCAAGCGGGCCGACCTGGTCCTCATCGACGGTGACCCGTTGCGGGACATCAGCGCGGTCAGCAAGATCGCGGCAGTATGGTGTGCCGGCGTCCCGGCCGCCGGCGCACCAGGCCGGACGGAGGAGGCAGGATGAGGACCGTCACGATCGAGGAACACGTGCTCAACCCGGCAGTGGCGCGGGCCAGCGCCGCCACGGCGCAGCAGCTCAGCCCATACTGGGGAGTCGCCTTCGACCCGGCCTCCGGGTTGCCGTACACGCCGTCACCGGACGTGCTCTGCGACCTCGACGAGGGCCGTATCGCCGACATGGACAAGCACGGGATCACCATGCAGGTGCTGTCGAACCTCAGCACGCAGCAGGTGCCGGCGGACGTCGCGGCCGATCTCGTGCGGTCGGCGAACGATACCCTCGCGGCCGCCGTGCGGCGTCATCCCAGCCGGTTCGCCGCCTTCGCGGCGCTGCCCACCACCGTGCCTGGCGCCGCCGCAGCCGAGCTTGAGCGGTGCGTCGGCGACCTCGGTTTCGTCGGCACCATGATCATGGGCCGGACCGAGGGCGAGTTCCTCTCCGCGGAACGCTTCGACCCCATCCTGCGCACCGCTGCACGGCTCAGCGTCCCCATCTACCTGCACCCGGCCCTGCCGACGCGCGTGACCAGCGCAGACAACTACGAGGCGGGCCTGGACCCGGTCGTCGCCGCCCGCTTCGCCACCGCCGCCTGGGGCTGGCACAACGAGACGGGAATCCACTTCCTGCACCTCGTGCTCAGCGGCGTTTTCGACCGCTATCCAGACCTGCAGGTAATCCTCGGCCACTGGGGTGAGATGGTCCCGTGGTTCCTCTACCGCCTGGATGAGGCGTTGCCGCCCCGGGCCACGAAACTGGAGCGCACCATCGGCGACTATGTCCGGCAGAACAGCTATTACACGCCCGCGGGAATGTTCACCGAGCCGCACCTGCGCTTCTGCGTGGACGTGCTCGGTACCGACCGCCTGATCTACGCCGTGGACTACCCGTTCGTCGGTAACGACGGCGCAGTGGACTTCCTGCTCGGGGCAGACCTTCCAGAGGCCGTGAAGGAGGACATCGCCCATCGAAACGCCGAACGCCTGCTCGGCGGGAGCGTCCTGGGCTGACCCGCTATCCCGTGATGCCAGCGGCCACCGCGCCGGAGCCCGAGTTGGTCCGGTGCGGTGGCTAGCCGCGGAAGTCGCCGGGGCACGAGAAGACCGCGCAGGTCGTGGTACGTCGACACCTCATACTCGACCATCAGGCCACCGAATGAGTGGGCCATTCGTGACGATCTTGTTGAATCTTGTGCCCAAACTGCCATCAACAGGCTGCAGAGCTTCCCGGCGTTATCAGCAAGCCGTACAACATCACCGGCATGATCCAGCCGGAGAACGGAGAGGTTCGCTAGTCAGCGGCGGCCGCGGACGACATATCGTGACCAGATGTCGTTCTGGAACACGCGGCCCGCCTGCTGCATCGTTCCTCCGGCGGCTGACACTCGCTTACGATGACGACTGTGCAGCATGCCGCCAAACAGCCGGAGAGCCACGGCCAGCCGGTCAGCGACAGCGAACCAGCGGATGGCCGCGCCGCCCGCTCGCTCCGCTCCCGCCGGGCGATCGTCGACGCGATGCGCGCGCTGCATGCTGAGGGTGACCTCCGTCCGACCGCCCCGCGCGTTGCCGAGCGGGCCGGAGTGTCGCTGCGCACGGTATGGCAGCAGTTCGCCGACAAGGAGGCGCTGCTGGTCGAGGCCAACCGTCGCGACGACGAGATCCTGCGGTCACTTATGAAGCAAATCGACCCGGGCCAGCCGCTGGCCGCACGGGTCAGGCAGTTCACCGGCCAGCGAGCGCGGATCCTGGAGCAGATGACCCCCAGCTGGCGGGCGGCACGCATTTACGGGCCGTTCTCCGCGGAGCTGACGCACAATAAGGTGCGGACGCTGGCGATGGCCAAGGCAGACCTGGAGACGATTTTCGCGCCAGAGCTGACGGAACTTGCCGGGAAGAAGCGCCAGCAGCTGCTCGATAGCCTGCACGCGGTGAGCATCTGGTCGTTCTGGGAGTCGCTGCGTACCGAGCTCAGCCTCGACCCGGGACAGGCCGAGGAACTTCTCCGCGCCACCTTCGTCGCGCTGCTCGCCGAGGCCGGATTCCGTTGACAGCCACTGCCGCCGGGAGCCGCCGGCCGGCTCGGTGATTCCGCCTGGTGGCGGCCGCCTGGATGGACAGCGCGCCAGGCCTCACTTACGCCATTGAATTTGCACGGACGGTGCAGATACATTGACCTCGAAGTCCCGGTTCACGGGACGCAGCCAGCAAGGGTGATGGTGAGGTCTGTATGAGTGTGACCGCGGAAAATACCGGTACGAGACGCAATAGTGGCGTGTCGTGGTTGTGGCGGCGGCAGCTCGAGGCGTATCCCGACACCAGGCCCCGCCTGCTCTACCTGGCGATTACCGTCCTGGCCACCATCACGCTGTACTACGAGCTGTACGTTGTCGGCTCGGTGTCCACCCTGGTGCTGGCCGACCTGCATATGAGCTTCACGTTCTTCGTGGTGATCCTGGCCGTCGGGAACCTGATCGGGGCGTTCGGCTCGCTGTTCGCCGGCCTCGCGGACCGACTGGGCCGGGCCAACCTGGTGGTCGGGGGCCTGCTGGTCACCGGGGTGCTTACCGCCTTCGTTCTTCCGGCCACGACCAACCGGTGGGCGTTCGGTATCGCGAGCTTCGGCGTCGGCCTGGTCGAGGGCATCTGCCTGGTCGCCACCCCGGCACTGATCCGCGACTTCTCTCCCCAGGTGGGGCGGGCCACGGCGATGGGTTTCTGGACCGCGGGCCCGGTCGCGGGCAGCCTGATCGTCGCGATCGTCGGCAGCGCCACCATCCCGGCCGTCGTCACTGATCCGGGAATCTGGACGCACCAGTACGTGATCTGCGGCATCGCGGGGCTTGTCGTCTGGCTGATCGCCTTGGTAGGGCTGCGGGAGCTGTCGCCCCGGCTGCGCGACCAGCTGATGGTGACAATCCGCGACCGCGCCCTGATCGAGGCACGGGCGAAGGGGCTCGACATCGAGGCGGCGCTGCGCCACCCGTTCCGGCAGCTGCTCAAGGCCGACATCGTCGTCTCCGCGTTCGCCGTGTCGGTCATGCTGCTCATCTACTACACGGCCGTCGGATTCTCCCTCATTTACCTGACCACAGTGTTCGGTTTCTCGGTCAAGAACGCCAACGGGCTCGGCAACTGGAACTGGGGGTTCAACGTCATCGCGGTGCTGCTGATCGGTGTCATCTCCGACAGGTTCCGGGTGCGCAAGCCGTTTATGGTGATCGGCGGTATTATCGCCGCGGTCATGACGGTGGTGTACCTGGAGCAGGCCGGCCACCACCCGGGCTACTACACCCTTGCGGTCATGCTGGCGGTCCTGTCGCTCGGGCTGGGCATTGCCTTCACTCCGTGGATGGCGAGCTTCACCGAGACGGTGGAAGCCCGTAACCCGGCGCTCACCGCGACCGGGCTGGCGATCTGGGGCTGGATCCAGCGAGTCGTGGTCTTCGCCTCCTTCCTGATCATCCCGGCCATTGTCAGCTCGGTCACCCCGCTGGTCACCTATGGGTCCACCGTTCAGGCCTACGCGGCCCAGTACGCCCCCCAGCTCGCCTTCGCCCAGAGCCACCCGGCGGTGGTAGCGGACGCGCAGAAGGTCCCGCCGACGGTGCTCGCCACCGCGGCGGCCATCCCGCCCACGGTCACCGCCACCGCGGCCAAGATCCCGCCGTCGGTGCTGACCACCGCCACCACCTACAGCACGCAGCTGGCGAACGCGGTTAAGTTCGCACCGGAACTGACCGTGATCGAGGCTCACCCGGCGCTGTTCGCCCAGCTAGCCGCCAACCCGTCTAACCCGACCCTGCAGGCGCAAGCGATCGCCGCCGCGGGCGGCGGGGCCAAGGGCGCCAGCGTGCTCGCCGCGATCGCGGCCAACAAGGCAGCGATCAACGGCGTCATCGCGGTCGGCCCGCAGCTGGCGACCGTCGCACCGTACGCAGCCGACCTGAATACCATCGCGCCGTACTCGGCCCAGCTGAAGACCATCGCGCCGTACTCGGCCGAGCTGACGGCCATGGCCCCGTACAGCGCGCAGCTGACGGCGCTGTCTAAGGTGCCGCCGTCGGTGACCGCTTACCTCACCGCCCACGCCTCGGCCGTGCAGACGGCCGCCGCCAACACCGTGGGTCAGTGGAAGACCTGGTACTGGATCTGCTTCGGCGGAATCATCGTCTTCCTGTTCTCGATCCCGCTGCTGCGCGGCCGGTGGCGCACCAAGGACGCCAAGCGCGACGAGGAAGAGCACGAAGCCATGGTCGAGGCCGAACTGGCAAAGCTCAACAGCTGAGCCGCGATCGCGCGACAGCTCAGGACCAAGCCGGGCGCAGTCCCCCGTCGGCGACTGCGCCCGGCTGAAAGATCAGACAGTTGAACGAGAGGACAAGGGTAATGCCGCGGTTCGGCGATAAGCAGCTCGACATCAGGGAACAGAATGTAGCGGTTGAGCGGGTCCTCGAGGTCACCGAGAACCCTCGCCACCGGTACCTGCTCCAGTCCTATCTCCGGCACCGTTACCTGGAGTCGGCGGGACGATATCAGGAAATTTTCGCGCCCGAGATGACGGTCGAGCATCCCTTTTACCGGTTCAGCCTGATCGGGCAGCCGAGGTTCGCGCTGGACGGCCGCCCGCAGGTGGAGGCGGTCTACCAGCACTGGACGCAGACAGATCAGTGCGTCTTCTACGTGGAGGACGAGTCCGTGGCGGTCGGCGACCACCTGATCGTGGGCCGGGGCATCGGCTACCAGCAGCGGCTGGGCGCAGAACTCGCGGCCTCTGGCGTCGATGCCGACGCCGGCGCGATGTACCTGGAGCGTTTCCAGATGGTCATGGTCTGGCCGTACGACGACCAGTGCCGCCTGATCGGCGAGGACCTCTGGGAATTCGACGACGCCGAACATGCTCTCATCAAACTCGATCCAGCCGACGTGCTGACCGCCAAGCAGGCCGGTGAGCTGCTGGAGCCGCTGATCAAGCCGCTACCGCCCTTCGACCCCAGCTTCCTGCCCGCATGAGCAAGGCAATGCGATGAAGGCGGTCACCTGCCAGAATTCCGACCTGCAGCTCGTGGACCTGCCGGACCCGCGGCCCGGCCCCGGCCAGGTCGTCATCAACGTCCTCGGCTGCGGGATCTGCGGATCCGACCTGCACGTCCGCCAGCACGCCGACGCGGAGGCCGACGTGCTGGCGGAGATCGGCTACGACGGCTTCATGCGTTCCGATCAACAGGTGGTGCTTGGCCACGAGTTCGTCGGCCAGGTCGCCGACTACGGGCCAGGGACCCGGAGGAAAATCGCGACCGGGACACCCGTGGTGGCGGTGCCGCTCATCCGGCGCGCGGATGAGATGCACGCGATCGGCCTGTCCGCGGCGGCACCGGGCGGATACGCCGAGCAGGTGGTGGTCGAGGAGTCGCTCATGTTCACGCTCCCGAACGGCCTGTCGCCCAAGCTCGCCGTCCTCACCGAACCACTGGCGGTCGGCCGGCACGCGGTCCGCCGCGCGGAGGTCAGGAGAAGCGACGTCGCGATCGTGATCGGCTGCGGCCCGGTAGGCCTGGCCGTCATCTGCATGCTCAAGGCCCAGGGCGTCGCCGCAGTCGTGGCGAGCGATTTTTCGGACGGCCGGCGGCAGCTTGCCGCCGCCTGCGGCGCGGACATCGTGGTGGACCCGGGTGGCGAGTCGCCGTACGAGGCGCCGGGAGACCGCGGTTTCCTGCGGAGCCTTCCAGCTGCCGTCGGGCTCGCAATCGGGACGATGGAAAAGCTGAGGCCCATGCCGGTGCCCTGGCAGCACGTCTGGCGCATCGGGGAGAAGCTGGGCGGGAAGCCGAAGCACCCGGTGATCTTCGAGTGCGTCGGCGTTCCCGGCATCCTGGACGGCATCATCGCGAGCGCGCCGCTGTACTCGCGCGTCGTGGTCGCCGGGGTCTGCATGGAACCGGACACCATCCGGCCGATGATGGCGGTCAACAAGGAGATCGACTTGCGCTTTGTCATGGGCTACACGCCGCTGGAGTTCAGCGACACACTGCACATGCTCGCCGAGGGCAAGGTGCGGGCGGCACCAATCGCGACCGGGACGGTCGGGCTGCCCGGCGTCGCGGCCGCCTTCGACACGCTGGCAGCCCCGGGAAAGCACGCGAAGATCATCATCGAGCCGGCCAGTTCGGCCACCGAGCCCACCGCTTCCTGAGATGAGCGGGCCCGCTGGACGGCCCTCTTGGCATCACCCGGGAAACCGAGGACGACGAAAAGAGACCCCCCCGTCATCACCAGCCGCGGGTTAGCGCTCATCGCACTGGGGCTCAGCATCAGCCTGGACGAGCTGGCCATCAGATTCAAGACCTTCCGGCGCAGGCGCTTCCCGTCCTGGCCGAAGTCGACCGAGACCGCACCGATGAACCGGTTCTTGTCTGAATCGAAGTAGATGGAGTCTTCGCCATGCCCGCGGCGCCTAGCCGAAGCATCTGACCTGGTGGGCGCAACAGGGTTCGAACCTGTGACCCTTCGCTTGTAAGGCGCAACCGAAGCGTCTGGGGCCGTCGCCTTCTGTCGCGTGAAGCGCCAGCTAGCTGGGCTGATCGTCTGGGTGCGTCGCCTTGCGTCGCCCAGCATCTGGCTGCGTTGGCTCCCCGTTTGGCTCCCCGAAATCTCGTTAGGTTCGCTAAGAAATTT
>NZ_JBARCR010000424.1:0-2860 GCF_049794275.1 Trebonia sp. | reverse complement strand
GATCATGGCTGTTCAGCCACAACGGGCTGCTGGCGGGCTGGCCGGCGTCCGCGGCGGGGCTGGCCCGCGTGGAGCCCCTGCTGGCGCTGGAGGCGATGACGGACTCGGCGTTCCTGTGGGCGCTGGTGGTGGAGCGGCTGCGCTCGGGGACGGCACCGGACATCGCCCTCGCCGCGACGATCGACGCCGTCGAGGCGGCCGGCGGGACCGGCCGGTTCAACTTCCTGCTCACCGACGGGCGCACGATCGTCGCGACGACCGCCGGGGACACGCTGTGGTATCGGCGCGCGGACGACGGCGTGACTGTCGCCTCGGAACCCTGCGACGACGAACCAGGCTGGGCCGAAGTGCCCGACCGCCAACTGCTCACCGCCGCACCGTCGCAGGTGACGGTGCGGCCGCTTAGCTCGCTCAATGAAGGGATCGGAATCCGTTGACCACCGTCGAGCATCGCCTCCCGCCGGACTATCGGGCGCGCACGCTGCGCGCCGATGTTCTGGCGGGACTCACCGCGACTCCCAAGACGCTGCCCCCCAAGTGGTTCTACGACGCGCAGGGCAGCGCGCTGTTCGAGAAGATCACCGAACTCCCCGAGTACTACCCCACCCGCGCCGAGCGCTCCATTCTGCGCGCCGTCGCCCCCGAAGTCGCCGCCGAGTCCGGCGCGCAGGTGCTGGTGGAGCTCGGCTCCGGCTCGTCGGAAAAGACCCGGCTGCTGCTCGACGCATTGCGCGACCGCGGCACGCTGCGCAGCTACGTGCCGGTCGACGTGAGCGAGTCGGCACTCGTGGCCGCCGGTGACGCGCTCGCTGCCGACTACCCGGACCTCGCCGTGCAGGCGGTCGAGTCGGACTTCGAGGAGTCGCTCGGGCTTCCGTCGCCCAACGGCGACGGCCGGGGTCCGCGGCTCGTCGCGTTCCTCGGCTCCACGATCGGGAACATGGTGCCCGCGCAGCGGGCCGCGTTCCTGTCCCGGGTCCGGTCGCAGCTGCGCCCAGGCGACACGTTCCTGCTCGGCACCGACCTGGTTAAGGACCCGGCGATCCTCGTCGCGGCCTACGACGACTCGGCAGGCGTGACCGCCGACTTCAACAAGAACGTGCTCGCCGTGCTCAACGCCGAACTCAGCGCCGACTTCGACCTGGACGCCTTTGAGCACGTCGCGGTCTGGGACCCCGAGCGCGAGTGGATCGAGATGCGGCTGCGCTCGACGGCCGTCCAGCACGTGCTGGTGCGAGACCTCGGGCTCACCGTGACATTCGCTGACGGCGAGGAGATGCGCACCGAGGTATCCGCGAAGTTCCGCCGGGCAGGCGTCGAAGCGGAGCTGGCCGCGGCCGGCTTCACGATGCGCTCCTGGTGGACGGATAGCCCGGGCCAATTCGGCCTGTCCCTGTCGACGCCCGCCTGACCGCCTCGATTTGTTCCTGATTCCTGTCGTCAGAGCGGCGAACGGTAAGTCGCCAAACGGCCGACGCCCCTCCCGCAGACTCACTATTGCAGCCGGTGGCAGTGGCAGCAGGTCAGTGCGGGCCTGCGGGCTGGGCGTGGCGCGGCAGCAGCGGGATGGCTAGGCAGCTGAGCACGCCGAGGGCGATGACCGTGAGCAGGCTGAGGGTCATGGCGTGCGCCGGGCCGCCGGCTAGCGCGCCGAAGTAGATGGTGGTGATGACGGCCGGGCCGATCGCGTTGGCCAGCTGCTGGACCGAGCTGAGCGAGCCGCTGGCGCTGCCGGCCTCGGCCCGGTCAATGTCGCCGATGGCAGTGTCGTAGATGGTGGAGAACGTGGCGCCCATGCCCAGGCCGATGAGGGTCATGGCCGGGGCGAGTTCGGCCGCGCTGGCTGCCGTGCCGGAGTGCGCCACGATGGCTGCCAGCACGGCTACGCCGCCCACCGTCACCACGATGCCGGCCAGGCTGAGCCGACGGCCCAGCCTGGTGACCAGGTTCCTGCAGGCCACCGACGCGATGACGATCCCGACGGCGGCCGGGGCGAACCCGGTCACCGCGGCCCGCTCCGGGCTGTATCCGGCCCCTCGCTGCAGGAACAGCGAGACCGCGTAGAGCAGCCCGGCCACGGTGGCGAAGAAGACCAGGCCGAGGATGAGCCCGGCGGTGAAGCCCCGGTTGCGAAGCAGCGACGGCTTGATCAGCGGCGCCGCCGCAGTCCGCTGGCGCTGGGCGAAGGCGGCGAAGAAGATCACCCCGGCGGCCAGGGCTGCGACCGGCGCGGCAGTCCACCCGTCGGTGGACCCCTGGATGAGGCCGAACAGCAGGCCCAGCATGCACGCCGCGAGCAGCGCCGAGCCCAGGGCGTCGATGCTCACCGCACGGTCCCCGACGTCGTGCGGCAGTAGCCTGAGCCCGGCGGCCAGCCCGGCCGCGCCCAGCACGATGTTGATCAGGAACATGGTCCGCCAGCCCAGCCCGAACAGGTTGGCGTCGATCAGCAGGCCGGCCAGCAGCGGACCGCCGACAGCCGACAGCCCCAGGACCGGGCCGAAGGCGCTGAACGCCTTGCCGATGTGCTCGCGCGGGAAGACCGAGCCCAGTATGCCGAAGCCCTGCGGGATCAGCAGCGCGCCGAACGCGCCCTGGACCAGCCGGGCCACGATGATCGAGGGCGGATCCCAGGCCAGGCCGCAGGCCAGCGAGGCTGCGGTGAAGCCGGCGATGCCGATCAGGAAGGTCCGGCGGCGGCCGTACTTGTCGCCCAGCCGCCCGCCGGGGACCAGCAGCACTCCCAGGGCCAGCGCGTAGCTGGCGCCCAGCCACTTGATCAGCCCCGGACCGCCGTGCAACGAGGAGCTGATGGTCGGCGCGGCGATGGTGGTGATGGTGGAGTCAAGCAGGTCCATGA
>NZ_JBARCR010000423.1:0-4125 GCF_049794275.1 Trebonia sp. | reverse complement strand
GCGGCCACCGCCAGCCAGAACCTAAGCCCCAGGCCGGCGTCGTTGTGCTCGTACCACGTCCCGGCACCATCGCCGGGCCCGTCCCCAGGCCCGAACGACACCGCCAGCACCTCAGCGGCGATCAGCTCGCTGTGCGCGGCCAGCGCCGCGGCGAGTTCTGGGCCGTCGGCGGACCAGCGCACGACGATCCGGTCGGTGACCTCGAGGCCGTCGCTCTTGCGCGCCTCCTGGACGAGCCGGACCACCTCGCGGGCCATGCCCTCGGCGCGCAGCTCGTCGGACACGGACAGGTCAAGCGCCACCGTCTCGCCGCCGGCCGTGGCCACGCCCCAGCCTTCCAGCGGCGTCTGCGTCACCACCAGGTCCTCAGCCGACAAGGAAACGGCACCGAGCGACTCCACCTCAACAGTGGCGGTGCCCGAGTCCGCGGCGACCGCGTGCGCGAGCGCCGCCGGGTCCGCCGACCTGATCGCCGCGGCCACCGCCTGGGTGTCAGACCCGAACCGGCGGCCAAGAGACCGGAACTCCGGCTTGACCATATAGGTCACGAGCTCCCCGCCGACCGAGTCCAGCGACTCGAGCGTGTGCACGTTCAGCTCGTCGGCCACCAGTTCCCGCAGCGCCACCGGCAGAGAACCGAACCCGGAAGCCCCGACCAGCGCACGGGACAGCGGCTGCCTGGTGCGCACCGCGGCGGCCGACCGCGCCGACCGGCCCAGCTCGACAAGCCGCCTGGCCAGCGCCATCTGCGCGGACAGATCCGCGTCGATCAGCGACGCGTCATAGCCGGGCCACGACGACAGGTGCACGGACTCCGCCTCGTCAGCAGGCCGCAGCACGCCCCACACGTAGTCGGCGAGGAACGGCGTGATGGGCGCCATCAGCTTCGTCACCGTCACCAGCGCCGAATGCAGGGTGGCGAACGCCGCCGCCCCGTCGGCGGACTCCGGCCCGTCCCAGAACCGCCGCCGGGACCGCCGGACGTACCAGTTCGACAGGTCGTCGATCAGCGCGGCCAGCCGCCGGCCCGCCGCGGCCGTGTCGAACGCCTCCAGCGACGCCGTCACGTCCCGAACGCAGGCGTGCAGCTCCGACAGCAGCCACCGGTCCAGCAGCGGCCGGTCACCAGGCAAAGGCGCCGACGAAGAAGACTCCGGCGTCCACGCCTTCCCTGAGGCGGACCCCGCGGACGACGCGTTCGCGTACAGCACCAGGAACGAGACCGTGTTCCAGTACGTGAGCAGCACCTTGCGTACGATCTCGTCGAGCACCAACGGGCCGATCCGGCGCTGCCCCCACGGCGACCCGGACGCCGCGAAGAACCACCGCACCGCGTCCGCGCCGTGGGCGTTCAGCAGCCCCATCGGCTCCATCACGTTGCCCAGGTGCTTCGACATCTTGCGGCCCTGCTCGTCCACGACGTGCCCGAGGCACACCACGTTCTCGTACGACGAGTGCCCGAACACCAGCGTGCCCACCGCCATCAGCGAGTAGAACCAGCCGCGGGTCTGGTCGATCGCCTCGCAGATGAACTGCGCCGGGTACGCCTCCTCGAACTCGCGCAGGTTCCGCAGCGGCGCGCCCCACTGCGCGAACGGCATCGACCCCGAGTCGAACCACGCGTCGATGACTTCAGGCACCCGGTGCGCCTCCAGGCCGTCCTCCGGGCACGGGAAGACAACGTCGTCCACGTACGGCCGGTGCGGGTCGAGCCCTGACAGGTCCTGTTCCGCGAGCGAACTCAGCTCGGCCAGCGACCCGATCGACGTCACGTGCCCTGACGGGCACTCCCACAGCGGCAGCGGGGTGCCCCAGTACCGGGTCCGCGACAGCGCCCAGTCGACGTTGTTGCGCAGCCACTCGCCGTACCGGCCGTTCTTGATCGTGGGCGGCTGCCAGTTGGTCTTCTCGTTCTCCGCGAGCATCTGGTCCTTGATCGCGGTGGTCCTGATGTACCAGGACGGCAGTGCGTAGTACAGCAGCACGGTGCCGCACCGCCAGCAGTGCGGGTAGCTGTGCACGTGCGGCTCCGACTTGAACAGCCGCCCGCGCTCGGCCAGGTCCGCGACCAGCGGCTTGTCCGCGTCCTTGAAGAACATCCCGCCGACCAGCGGCAGCCCGTCCTCGAACCGCCCGTCGGGCCGCACCGGGTTCACCACGGGGAAGCCGTTGGCGCGCGAGACCTCCATGTCATCCGCTCCGAAAGCGGGTGCCAAGTGCACGAGGCCGGTCCCGTCTTCTGTGGTCACGAAGCTGCCGGCGACCACCCGGTGGGCGTCAGGAATATCGACTATCCCGAACGGTCCCGTGTACTTCACCCCGATGAGATCGGTTCCCCGCACGGTGGCCAGCACATGCCAGCCGTCCCCGAGGACGCGCGCGAACAGCGCCTCGGCCACCACGACCTTGTCCTCGTGGCCGTCCTCGCGGGCGACGACGTAGTTCACCTCCGGGTGCACCGCGACGGCGGTGTTGGACACCAGGGTCCACGGGGTCGTCGTCCAGACCAGCAGGTCGGCGCCTTCCAGCTGGCTGTTCGCGCCAGCCGGCACCGACTCGACCGGGAACCTGACGGTCACCGAGGGGTCGGTGACCTCCCTGTAGACGTCCGGCTGGCCCATCTCGTGGTCGGACAGCGCGGTGCCGCACCGCGGGCAGTACGGGCTGATCCTGAAGTCACGGACGAGCAGCCCCTTGTCGTAGATGCTCTTCAGCGCCCACCAGACCGACTCCACGTAGTCGGGGTCCATGGTGCGGTAAGCGTCGGACAGGTCGATCCAGTAGCCCATCCGCAGGGTCAGCGCGGAGAAGGCGTCGACGTGCCGCAGCACCGACTCACGGCACCGCTCGTTGAACTCGGCGACGCCGTAGGCCTCGATGTCCTTCTTGCCGGACAGGCCGAGTTCCTTCTCGACGGCGACCTCGACCGGCAGCCCGTGGCAGTCCCAGCCCGCCTTCCGCTTGACGTGGAAGCCCTGCATGGTCTTGAAGCGGGGGAACAGGTCCTTGAAGACGCGGGCCTCGATGTGGTGCACGCCCGGCATGCCGTTAGCGGTCGGCGGCCCCTCGTAGAAGGTCCAGCGCGGCCCGCCTTCGGTCTGCTTGAGCGAGTCCTCGAACGTGCGGTTCCTGTTCCACCGGGCGAGCATCTCGTGCTCAAGCGCGGGGAGGTCCGCGTGCGCGGGCACCGCCGGCATGGCGCCGCCCGGCTTCCGCTCTGCCAACCCTCGGTCTGGCAACTCCGCCATCAGGTGTCCTCCAGCATCAGCGATGAGCTTTGCCGGAGGGACGAGGCTCGCTTACGCGCCGCCCCGCGGTACCACCCTCCTTGACCGAACACAGGCACTAAGCGCCCGTTCGGACCTCTCGAATGTGATCTTCGCCAGTTCTACTGAGCCGCCATGCTGATGAGCAGGCAGCCGTTCTTCCGGCCGCTCAGGGGTGATCTGGTCCGTGGCGCACGCACCCGGGCTCGCACCGTCCCCGGGTCGCTCTTCGCAGCATTCCGCGGCAGCTGTCCCCATCACCGCGCCTTCAGGATACCGGATGCCGGGAAACCGCAGGCAAGCCAATTCGCCCGGGCAGGAAACCAAACTTGGCGCAGACGGTCAGCGAGTCGTATCCTTCACTGTCCGTATCGTGATCCGCAAAAGTGGTGAAGCAGTCATGACCGCCGTGTCGCGCTCAAGCGCCGCCAGCCTTCCCGTGCGTCCTGGCGAGGAGCTGTGGACCGACGAGGAGCTTGGCGAGGTCCGCGCCGAACTGGCGGACGAGGCGGCGGGGCTGCGCGCGGAGATCGATCAGGCCGAGTCGCAGATCGCCCGGCGCCTCGGGGACACGGTGTCCGAGGCCGGCGACGACGAAGCCGACGCGAGCAGCAAGCTGTACGAGCGGGAGCAGGAGCTCGCGCTCACCCACAACACGCGCGAACTGCTCGAGCAGACCGAGCACGCGCTGGCGCGGATCGATGCGGGAACATATGGAGTGTGCGAATCGTGCGGCAAGCCGATAGGGAAGGCGCGGCTGCTGGCGTTTCCGCGGGCGACCCTGTGCGTGGAGTGCAAGCAGCGCCAGGAGCGCCGCTGAGCGACGCGAGCCAGCCGCCGGCGGGCCAGGGGCCTGAGG
>NZ_JBARCR010000422.1:0-3666 GCF_049794275.1 Trebonia sp. | reverse complement strand
GCCTGGTTCGCGGCCATCGCCGCGGGTTACGCGGTGGACAGGTTCGTCGCGGCCGCGCCGGCAGGGAACAAGCGGACCATCACCTGCGGGGCCTGCGTCGTCGCCCTTTCCTTCCCCGTCACGCTCGGTTTCACTCAGTCCTGGGTGTTCTCGACAAGCTGGCCTAATTCGTCCGCTTTCATCGCGATACTCCGTCCGCTGGCGGACAACAGCACCGGGCAGCTGCTGGTCGAGGACCCGTCGATCGCGGAGTACTATCTGCCCGCCGGCAGCCGGTGGATGCGGTGGTCGAGCACCCGGAACATTACCCTGCCGTCGGGAGCTCCCACGGGCGGCCCGAGCGACAAGGCAGGCATCGTCGGTCCCGGTAACGCCGGGACGTTCGCTCTCTATATCTCGGAGGGTTACTTCTCCCTCATCGCGCTGAACTTCACCGACACGACCTCGCTGGACCACGCCCTCGCGGCGGATATTCACCGCAATCGTCACTACCACACCATCGAGGTAGTGCCTTACGGCCTTGGCCCGGCCGGACCTACACCCGGGACCTGGGTGATCTGGCAATACCAGCCGCGATCGTGAGCAAGCAGATGGACGCCGTCACCGGAATGGTCGCGAAACCGGTTACCGCCACGGGCGAACCGTACGAGCAACGTGGCCTGATGCCGCCGCATCCCCCGGACGACGACGAGAAATACCTCTACATCCGGCGGAACCTGCCCTACCTGGCGACCGTGATCCTCATCGGCTCGTGCTGCCTGATCGGAAGCCAGCTGAGCTTCGAACTGCACGACCTGGTGCTGGCGCCGTTCCTGCTTTTCACCGCCACGTACGTCGTCTACCAGGCGATAAGCCTGCCGCTGAATTTCACCGGCCACGGGTTCGACCTCGCCGTTCATCAGGCGCGGATCCGGGCCTGGTGCCCTCCCGCTTATCCCGACGTGGATATCTACCTGCCCATCTGCGGCGAGCCGATCGAACTGCTCCGCAACACCTGGACTGCCGTCGCAGACCTCATCGAGGAATACCCCGGCCGTGCGCGGCCCTATGTCCTTGACGACGGACCGTCCGGTGAGGCCCGCTTGATGGCCGAGTCCTTCGGCTTCCGCTATATCCACCGACCCGACTGGCCCGCCGGCAAGAAGGCTGGCAACCTGCGGTACGCCTTCTCCCGGACCGATGCCGAATACCTGGTCATCCTGGACGCGGATTTCGCTCCGCGGCGGGACTTCCTCGCCGAGACCCTTCCTTACCTGGACGATCCCGCGATCGCGATCGTGCAGACCCCACAGTATTTCCGGAGCAGCCCCGCGCAGACCTGGATCGAACAAGCAGCAGGGCCGATCCAGGAAGTGTTCTACCGGGCGGTCCAGGTGGCCCGCAACCGGTTGGACGCGGCCGTGTGCTGCGGTACGTCCGCGGTTTACCGGCGAGCTGCGCTTGAACCCTACGGCGGCCCAACGCTGATTCCCTACGCCGAAGACGTGCACACCGGGCTCGATGTGCGCAGAATCGGCTGGTCCATTGCCTACCTGCCGATTCTGCTGTCGACAGGGATCTGCCCGGACAATCTCGACGCGTTCGTGCGGCAGCAGTACCGCTGGTGCTCGGGGAATGTCGGCATCGTATTCTCCTGGCGGCTGTGGTCGATACCCATGCGGATTCCGGCCCGGCTCAGCTACATCTCCGGGTTCTTGTACTACGCCTACACCGCCCTTCTCACCTTTTTCGGGCCCATGATCCCCGTCGTCATGCTGGCCTTTCTTCCGAGCCAGGTCAGGCTGCGGAACTTCGTCATCCTGCTCCCGGCCATGCTGACCGGCTTCGTGCTGTACCCGCTGTGGCACCGCTCCAGCTACACCCCGTGGGTCTGGCCACTGGGCATCGCGCGCGGCTGGGCCCACGTGTTCGCTATCTGGGATGGTGTCTGGGGGAAGTCGATGAGCTGGCATCCGACCCGCACCCCGGGAAGCTCCCTGCGGCGCTTCCGCATCGGCGTCCGATGGTGGAGCGGCGGCATTGCCGTGCTGTGGCTGGCGCTGGCGCTGTGGCGCACGGCGACCTTCGGCTCCCCGCAGTTCGCGGTGCTGTTGTTCTTCGGCCTGCTCAATCTCGCCACGGTAAGCCGCGTCATTTTCCCAGGGGGTGGCAGAGCATGAGATCCCGGCTGGTCATGATCCTGGCCGTGGTGCTGGCCGCGGTCGCCAGTGCGGGCTCCGCCCTGCGGCTTGCGGGCAGCGGCCCAAGCGGATCGCCGCCCGCTCACGCCGCTCTTCCTGCCGAGCTGGCCGCGTACCTGGGCATCTTCGAAACCGGGGCACCGCCTGGCTACGGCCCGGTCGCCAGCTTCGCTCAGATGGCAGGCAGACAACCGAACCTCCTCGGCTATTACAGCGGCTGGGTCCAGCCGTTCGACACCTCATTCGCGGAGATGATCCACAAGCACGGCGTCGTGCCGTTCGTGCAGATCGATCCCACCGACGCCTCGATAGCGGCGATTGCCGCCGGCACCTACGACGAATACCTGCGTTCGTACGCCGACAGCGTCCGCAATTTCCGTCACGCCGTTGTCATCGGCTTCGGGCACGAGATGAACGCCTCGTGGTACTCGTGGGGGTACCGGCATGTCCCCGCCGCGACCTTCGTGGCGGCGTGGCGGCATCTGGTCACGGTGTTCCGCGCACAGGGCGCCGACAACGTCACCTGGGTATGGACACTCGAGGGAGATCAACCCGGCACCGGACCGGTCGCCTCCTGGTGGCCCGGCGCGCAGTACGTCACCTGGGTCGGCATCGACGGCTACTACTACCGCGGCTCCGACACGTTCGCCAGCGTGTTCGGCACGACCATTTCCCAGGTGCGAGCCTTCACGAGCAAGCCGGTGCTGCTTTCCGAGACGGCCGTCGGGCCGGACGCCGGCCAGTTCGCCAAGATCCAGGACCTGTTCCACGGGATGGCCGCGTACAAGACCCTCGGGCTGGTGTGGTTCGACAAGACCCAGCGTGGCGGGATCTACCGCCAGGACTGGCGGATCGAGGACGGCCTGCAGGCCCAGGTCTCCTTCCGGCTGGGCGTACGTGACGAGCTGACGCCAAATGGTCCAGTCAGCTAGCCTCGGCGCTATCCCCCGCGGCCAGGTGCCGGCCGCTGGGGCCGTCACCCGTCCTGGCTGGCACAGCCTGGCCGTCGGGCGGCGGCCGCTGCTCGTGGTCCTCACGGTCCAGGTCGTTCTGTCCCTTCGTCTGCTGGGAGCCAACACGGCATTCCAGGACGAGGCCCTGTATCTGCGGGCCGGACACCTGGAATGGGCCCACTGGCTGCACCACACGCCGATCCCGGATTTCCCCGCCTACTTCTCCGGCGCACCCGTCCTGTACCCGCCCCTCGGCGCTGTCGCCGACAGCCTCGGCGGCCTGGTTGCCGCTCGTGTCCTGTCGCTGTGCTTCATGGTCGGGGTTACCAGCCTGCTGTGGGCCACGACCGCCAGGCTGTACGGGAGGCGCGCCGCCCTGCTCGCGACCGGGTTGTTCGCCACCCTCGCCGGAACGCAGTTCCTTGGCGCCTTCGCGACCTTTGATGCGCTGGCATTGTTCCTGCTCGCCCTGGCCGCGTGGCTCGGCGTCCGGTCCGCGGACTGTCAGCCCTGGCCGCGGGCCGCTCTGCTCA
>NZ_JBARCR010000421.1:0-10012 GCF_049794275.1 Trebonia sp. | reverse complement strand
CCCACGTGACGCCGTCGACTGCGGGCCAGAACGGACCGGCCGCCTTCGTCGCCCGCGCACGGCAGGTGACAGCCCAGTGGGACCGATCTCACGCCGCTCGTGCCTGGCGGGCCGGCCTTGTCGTGATGGACGCATCTGACCTCACCCCGGTGCCATCCAAGGGCTTCAGCACTGGGCGTGAGAAGCTCGCGTTTATGTCGGGGCATTTCAGGCTGGCCGGGGTGCTGCCCGCCGGGCCGTTGCCGGGCATGGTCCGGTGGGCAAACGGCACCACGCTGCGGCTGCCGTTGCTGAGTGCCAGGGCCGCGTTCGCCGAACTGGCCGCGGAGCGCCCCTGCGCCGTTCCCAATGCGTGCGGCCAGCTCACCGTGACCGGCGCGGAGCCGGGTGTGGTAACCGTCCGAACCAGCCGGGGTCCGGCCAGTGTGCCTGCCTGGCGTTTCACGGTGGCCGGGCTGGGCTGGAAGGTCAGCGAGGTCGCCGTCGCGCGCAGCGCCTTCGTCGTCTTGCCCGGATACGGCCCGATCCCGCCCGCGGGCCGCGACACGCAGGGAGTAAGCGAGCTGACTGCGGTCTCCGGGAACGGCCGCGCCCTGAGACTCATCTTCATCGGCGGCGCATGCACCGCGGCCTGGGGTGCGTACAAGTACGAGAGCGGCAGCACGGTGGTTGTCGGCTCGTGGGAGCGCTCCTCCGCAAACGGGCCCTGCGCGGCCGTGGGCATTGGCCGCACCGTCCGCGTGACACTCGCCCGCCCGCTCGGCACCCGAGTGGTCCTGGACGTCGCGTCCGGCCTGCCGCTGGTACCGGGACTACCGATACCCTGACTGGCCGCGCCGTAAGGACAGCCGAAGCAGGTTGGCTACCTCTGCCAGCCCGCTGAGTCGCGACCCGAATGTGGGCGGCCAGCAGAATGCGTTGCCATGCGTCGGCGGGCGGGTCATGCGCCTGTCAGGCCTAGCGACTGGGTCCACTCGGCCGGGTGCTGGACGAGCTGGCCGTTGCTGGTGTACGCGGGCGGTCGCGGCCCGGTGTAGCGCACCGTGATCCTGGTGAAGTACGGCTCGCCCGGGTGCCCGGGCACCGGCTCGCTGCGCCACAGCGTGACAACGGCCGGATAGTCGATGAACTTCCCCTCCGCGCGGTTGGGTATGGCGTTGTTGAGCTCATGGACTCCGGTCGCGACGGCCTGCTGCGCGGTCCACCTCGTCCACACCAGATGGTCAAGGACGCTACCCGCGTCCGCGCAGGTGAGGATGTAGTCGGCCGGTTTCACCTGGCCGCGGCCCAGGCAATTGAACCAGACGGGGCTGGCCGCCGCCGACAGCGACGGGGGGGCCGGCATAGAGGCGCTCGCCGCTGGCGTCGGCGCGCTTGGCGTCGCCGCCGAAGCCGACGAGGCCGCCGAAACTGAAGAAGCCGACGGAGGTGCTGACGACGCCGCGGTCCCGGGCGCCGAGACGCCGGTCTGGGGGATGCTCCCGCACGCTGTCACGGCCAAGCCGAGGACCGTACCGGCGGCCGCCAGGAGACGATACCGCTTCATGTTGCCTCCTCAAGGAATTACATCTTGAGACGCCAGTGCGGGCCGGAGGTTGCGGGCCGAAAGGTCAAAAGGCTGGACCGTCACCCGGCCCCAGCCCGGCTGGCACCAGTGGACCACCCCCAACGGACGCACCTACACCCAAGGACCCATGCAGTACCCCGCGTGACACTAGGTCCTGAGCTGTTACGATCACCCTCAGTGAGGGGAGGCTGCCATGCCGCACGCCCAACGCACGATAGTGATAGCCCGCCCGCCAGCCGAGGTATACGCGTTCTTCGCCGACGCGGAAAACGACAAGAGCTGGCGCCCGGGGGTCGCGCTCATCCGTCGCGAGGGCCCGCTCGCCGTAGGCACTCGTTACACCCAGCGGATCGCCGGCCCCGGCGGCCGCCAGGTGGCCGCAGACGTCGAGATCACCGAGCTCGACCCCGACACGCGCGTGGCCTTCCGCGGCGTGGCCGGCCCGGTCCGCCCCGAAGGTGATTACTCCTTCGTACCGGCCGAGGGCGGCACAGCCGTGACGTTCACCCTGGACGCCGAGCTAACAGGGGTCAAGAAGCTCCTCATGGCCAAGCCCGTCCAGAAGTCCATGGATGCCGAAATGGCGAACCTGGACAAGGCGAAAGCCCTGCTGGAGTCCGGCGGCTAGAGCCAGGCGCGAACCGGCCTGCCGGGGCGGGCAGAGGTCACTAGCCGTGCGTCGGAAACAACGAACTCGCCGTTGACCAGGACGTGCCGGATCCCTGCAGACGGCCGGGTGGGATCGTCGTAGCTGGCCTGGTCGGAGATGCGGGCCGGGTCGAACACCACGATGTCGGCATCGCAGCCGTCAGCCAGGCGGCCCT
Source organism: Trebonia sp. (assembly GCF_049794275.1). Classification (NCBI taxonomy): domain Bacteria; kingdom Bacillati; phylum Actinomycetota; class Actinomycetes; order Streptosporangiales; family Treboniaceae; genus Trebonia; species Trebonia sp. The sequence goes on along the minus strand of NZ_JBARCR010000421.1, from coordinate 7,621 downwards.
TGCGGCGCATCGAGGGCACGTGGTCTTGCAGGAGCCGGGCCGGGAGCAGGCTGCACTTCGCCAGCGCCTCGGGCAGGCTCAGGGATCCGCCGTCGCGGGTGAGCACCCGGATCGACCTCGAAAACGTCCCTGCGGTCCGCGGATGGGTGAACGCCTCGCGCGGCAGCGGCCAGGCATCCGGCTCGGGAGCGGTCCCCATCCAGGTCAGCGGCATCGCGTCGCTGGCCACCACGGCGTCGGGAAACAGCAGGTACCGCAGCAGGAAATCCCGGTCGACCGGATCATCCTCGTCGAGATGCCGGATGATCACCAGGGCGCCAGGATCGGCCGCGCGAAGCTCCCGCAGCCGGTCCGCGGTGGCGATCCGCTCACCGGTCGGCGCGTAGGTGAGCGACGTCGGCTCGAGGCCGCGTTCGCGGAGCCGTTCCGGGGCGAGGAACGCGGCGCCGATTCCCGTCATGCCCGCGCCGTACGGGTACGCCTCGGTGCTGACTCGCGCGCCCGCCCGGCGCGCCCGCTCAACCAGGCCGAGCACCCGGTCGGCCTGCCGCAGTGTGGTGCTGTTGACGTGGCAGTAGTGCATGTGGGCGCCGGTTTCGCCCGCGGCGCGGACGATCTCCTCGGCCCCGTCGATGAGGGTGTCCGGGGCGAACTCGATCAGGTCACGAGAGTGCGTGAAGGTCGGGACACTGGCGTTCGCGGCGAGCGCGGCGACCGCGAGGTACTCCTCGGGCCGGGCCGCGGGGACGTAGCCGGCCAGTACGCCGATGCCGAGCGCGCCGTCGGCGATGTCGGCCTCCAGCCGGGCCAGGACACGGCGAACCTCAGGGCCGGTCGCGGCGCGCTGCCACCCTGGGCCCGCGACGTTGGCGAAGAGTGTCCGCAACTCGCCGTCCAGCCGGACCCCGTCGAGCACTTCCATCCGGGCCAGCGCCCACGACGTGGCGAAGCCGTAGTTGACCGGCCGGCCGGCCGCCGCGGTCCGTTCGTAGGCGATTCGTACCGGGGCGACGCCCGCCTCGAGTTCCAGGGCGGTCGTCACGCCGTCCATAGCCTGCAGCCGGGCGCCCCCAAGATCGAAAGCGTGGCTGTGCAGGTCGATGAATCCGGCGGTCACCACGTGCCCGGTGACGTCTAGTTCACGGCGCCCTGGCGGCAGTGCGGTGCCGACCTGCGCCACCCGGTCACCCGCGATCGCCACGTCGCGGACCGCGTCCAGTCCGGACTCCGGGTCGATGACGCGGCCACCGCGGAGCACGATGTCAAAGTTGACCATGCAACCGGAATACCCGAATGAAGGGGTGTGTTGCCGCGATCATGACGGAACAGGCGCAGTCCGCGGAAAATGTGCAGTTCTGGTTCGATCCGTTGTGCCCTTGGGCGTGGATCACCTCCCGCTGGATGCTGGAGGTGGAAAAGGTCCGCCCTGTCCGGACCGACTGGCGGATCATGTCGCTGGCCTACCTGAACCTCATCCAGCATGAGGGCAAGGGGCTGAGCGAGGAGTACGTAGAGCGGATGAGCAAGGCCTGGGGGCCGGTCCGGGTGGTCGCCGCCGCCGCGCAGCACAGCGGCCCCGGCGTCGTCGGGCCGCTGTACACGGCCATCGGCACCCGGCTGCACAACCAGGGACGCCGAGAAGACCCCAAGATCCTCCCGGAGGCGCTGGCGGAAGTGGGGCTGCCCGAGTCGCTGGCCAGCGCCGCCGAGTCCGACGAGTACGACCAGATCATCAAGGACTCCCACAACGAGGCGTTCGATGAGGTCGGCCTCGACGTCGGGACCCCGGTCATCCGCATTCGTGGCAAGGCTATGTTCGGCCCGGTCATCACGCCCGCGCCTAAGGGCGAGGCGGCGGGAGAGCTGTGGGACGGCTTGGCGCTGGTGATCAAGGCGGACGGGTTCTTCGAGCTCAAGCGCAGCAGGGACCGCAAGCCCTCCTTCGACTGAATCCCGCGGCGCCGCACCCCGCCTAGGCGGGAAGCTCCATGGTGTAGACGATGAAGCCGTGGTAGGTCGCCACCTTGTCGTACAGCAAGCGTGCGGTCGCGTTGTCCTGGCGGGTCTGCCAGTAGACGCTGCCGCAGCCGTGTGCGGCGGCCCACTCGCCCACCGCGCCGATCAGCGCCCTGGCGATGCCGTGGCCGCGATGTTCCGGCGCGGTATACAGGTCCTCCAGGTAGCAGAGGTCGTCGGGCGCCGTGGTGGTCGGGTGCGTCAGGAAATGCGTGATGCCGGCCAGCGACCCGTCCCGCCACGCCCCGAAGGCGTGCATCCGGGTGTCTGCCTGGAACTCGGCCCACGCCCTGTCGTACATCGACTGCGGATGGTCCTGCTCGTAGAACGCGACGTAGGCGCGGAACAGCCGCTCCCAGTCCGCCCGGTCCGCAGCGGCCAGCGGACCGACCGTGATCACCGCTGGCTCGCGAGCTGGGTCTCCAGCTCACCGAGCACCCGGTAGCAGCCGAGCACGCTGGCGATGCTGGAGTTCGGCTCGCGGCCCTCGTTGATCGCCGCGACGAACTCCCGGTCCTGCAGCTCGATGCCATTGGTCGAGACGTCCACGTGAGAGACGTCGATCGGCTCCTCGCGGCCGGTCACCAGGTCGTCGTACCGGGCGATGTAGGTGCCGTTGTCGCAGATGTAGCGGAAGAAGGTGCCGAGCGGGCCGTCGTTGTTGAAGCTGAGCGACAGCGTGCAGATCTTGCCCGAGGGGGTCCGCAGCTGGATGGACATGTCCATCGCGATGCCGAGCTCGGGGTGGATCGGCCCCTGCACCGCGTGGTGCAGCTGCGACTGCTCGCCGGCCTGGTACTGGAACAGGTCAACCGTGTGCGCGGCGTGGTGCCACAGCAGGTGGTCGGTCCAGCTGCGGGGCTGCCCGGCCGCGTTCATGTTCGTCCGGCGGAAGAAGTAGGTCTGCACGTCCATCTGCTGGATGGACAGCTCGCCGGCCAGGATGCGGCGGCGCACCCACTGGTGGGACGGGTTGAACCGGCGAGTGTGCCCGACCATGCAGGTCCGCCCGGTCTCCCGCTGCACGCGGTCGACTTCCCGCGCGTCCGCCCAGCTGTCCGCCACCGGGATCTCCACCTGCACGTTCTTGCCCGCCCGCATCGCGGCGATGGACTGGCTCGCGTGCAGCTGCGTCGGGGTGCACAAGATCACGGCATCTACGTCGTCGCTGGCCAGGACCTCGTCCAGGCTGGTCGTGGCCACGGGGACGCCGTACTTGCGGGCGACCTCCTCGGCCTGCTCCAGGCGCCGGCTGACCACCGCCGTCACGCTCACGCCGTCGATGTTCTGCAGGCCGTCGAGGTGCTTGATGCCGAAGGCACCGGTCCCGGCGAGCGCGATCCGCATGGGCTGAATCTCCTAAGCAGGCGTTTCGACGGACTGGAGCACAAGGTGGCCGACCGCCGTGTTGGAACCTGGAACGTGGTAGAAACGGTACAGTTCCTCGGCCTCGGGGCCGAGAGCACCCCGCATGATGAGCCACATCACCAGCTCGATGCCCTCCGCGCCGGCTTCCCGCACGTACTCCAGGTGCTTCAGCGTGGACAGGCCGTCCGGATCCTTGATCAGCCGATCCATGAACGCGCTGTCCCACGGCGTGTTGATGAAGCCCGCGCGCGGTCCCTGCAGCTGGTGGCTCATGCCGCCGGTACCCCAGATATGCACGTTGAGGTTCTCGTCGAACTGCTCCACGGCCCGGCGGATCGCCTTGCCGAGCATGTAGCAGCGGTGGCCGGTCGGCGGCGGGTACTGGACCACGTTCACGGCGAGCGGGATGACCGTGGTCGGCCACGCCTCGGGCTGGCCGTAGACGAGCGACAGCGGCACGGTCAGGCCGTGGTCGACCTCCATCCGGTACATCAGCGTGAGGTCGAACTCGTCGAGGATGAGCCCCTCAGCCAGGTGGGCCGCCAGGTCGGCACGGCCCTGGACGACCGGGACCGGCCGGGGCCCGTATCCCTCGTCGGCCGGGGGGAACTGATCGGCACAGCCGAGCGCGAAGGTGGGCACCAGCTCAGGCGTGAACGCCGACGCGTGGTCGTTATAGACCAGGATGATGACGTCGGGGACGTTCTGCTTCGCCCAGGCTTTCGTCCACTCGTACCCGGCGAACAGCGGCTTCCAGTAGGGCTCTTCGGTCTTGCCGAGGTCGATCGCGGCCCCGACGGCCGGGATGTGACTGGTAGTCAGCCCGTGTGTGATGCGAGCCATTCTCAGTTACCGTCCTTGATTGAGCGCCAGCCCTCCGGTGAGCGGCCGCCGTGGATCATCATCTGCTGGTATTCGTCGACGGGCATGCCCGTCATCGTGCTGACCGCCTGCAGGTAGCTCAGCCCGTCGGTAGCGAAGATCTTCGCGAGGAAGTAGATCTGCCCGCCGAGATCGATCATCTTGTTGTAGTCGCGATCGAGGACGGCCTGCTTCTGCTCCTCGGTCATGTTCGTCTCATCGAGGTAGGCGCGCTCGTTCGCCTTGAACCGCTCGCGGTTGGCCTCCTTCATGAGGCTCATGCAGAACTGGTTCAGCTCGTAGCCGGCTTTGGCGCGCTGCGCGGTGAACACCCGGGTGCCGGGGATGTCGTCGAAATCCGCGGTGTAGGACGTCATGAGTTCTCCCAGTACAGGCGCATCGGGTTGGCGACGAGCAGCTTGCGCTGCAGCTCTTCGGTAGGCGCGATCCGCGGGATGAGGTCGACGAGGTCGCCCTCATCCGGCATGTGGCTTTTCATGTTGGGATGCGGCCAGTCGGTGCCCCAGATCACCCGGTCGGGGAACGTCTCGGCGATGTGCCGGGCGAACGGGACGAAGTCGTCGTATCGCGGCGGACCGGAGACCGACAGCCGTTCGGCACCGCTCAGCTTGGCCCACACGTTCTCGTGTTCCCGCATCAGCTTCTGGAACAGGGCGAAGCCCTCGCCGTCGAGCGGCTGGGTCACGTCGGGCCTGCCGACGTGGTCGACCACGATGTCCGTCGGCAGTGACGTGAACAGGTCCCAGCGTTCGGCCAGGTCGGGAGCCTCGAAGTAGATGACGATGTGCCAGCCGAATTCCTTGATGAGGTCGACGAGGCCCCGGTAGTACTCGTCCGGCTTAGGGTCGGCGAGCCGTCTGACGAAGTTGAACCGGACGCCGCGCACGCCGGCCTCGTGCATGTCCGCCAGTTCAGCCCTGGTGACGCCCGGCTTGATGGTCGCGACGCCACGGGCCCGGTCATCGGACGCGAGCAGCGCGTCGACCAGCGCCCGGTTGTCCGCGCCGTGGCAGGTCGCCTGGACGATGACGTTGCGGTCGAAGCCGAGGAAGTCGCGCAGCGCGAACAGCTTCTCCTTCGGGGCGTCCACCGGCGTGTACTTGCGCTCGGGCGCGTAGGGGAAGACGTTCCCTGGCCCGAAGACGTGGCAGTGCGCGTCGACCGCGCCCGGCGGCAGGACGTAATCCGGCTTGCGCGGGTTCGCCAGGTAGACGAGCCAGTCAGCGTCGGGCTCGAAGGTGACGGTCATCCACAGCCTCTCTCATCGCTTACCTGCTTACGCCGGGCCGGGCGGGGATGAAAAGGGCTGGCGCCATAAGCCTTCCGGCTCGATACCGCACGAGAACCACAAATCCCACCGGATGAGGGCCCAGCTTACCGTCGCTGCCCCGACCCGCCGCTGGCCAGGCCCTGGACGCGCGCGGACGCCGCGGCGTGCCGCCGCAGCCTGTCCTCGATGTCGGCGCCGGGAACCGTGAGCTCCCCGTCGCGGACGAGCACCTTCCCTGCCACCACCGTGTGGCGAGCGCTGACCGGCCCGCAGCGCAGCCACGCCTCGACCGGGTCGATGAGCGCGCCGGCGTACCGCACGCCTTCCTGCGGCCAGCACACCAGGTCGCCGGCCGCGCCGACGGACAGCTCGCCGATCTCGCCGGTCCGGCCAAGGCAGGCCGCGCTGCCGCGAGTTGCGATGTCGAGCACCTCGCGGGCCGTCATCCCGCCGGGCCCGAGCCGCTGGCTGCCGAGCAGCAGCGCGGCCCGCGACTCGATCCACAGCGACGCGCTGTCAGTACAGGCGGACCCGTCGCAGCCGAGGCCGACCGGCGCGCCCGCCGCCCGCAACTCCCGGACCGGGGCGAAGCCGCCCCCGCCGATGAGCATGTTGGAGCTCGGGCAGTGCGCGACCCCGACGCCGGCCGCGCCGAGCCTGGTCACCTCCGCGGGCGACGGGTAGAGGCAGTGCGCCACCCAGGCGCGGGAGGTCAGCCAGCCGACCTCCTCGAACAGCTCGACGGGCCGCCGGCCGTACTGCTCCAGGCAGTACGTGTCCTCGTCAGGGTCCTCCGCGAGGTGAGTGTGCAGCCGGACGTCCAGCTTCTCCGCCAGCTCGGCGGTGCGCCGCATCAAGGCGGGGGACACCGAGAAGAGCGCGCACGGCGCCAGCGCCACCTGGACCATCGAGCAGAACGACGGGTCGTGATGCAGCTTGACCAGGCGCTCGCTGTCCGCGAGTACCTCGTCGTCGTCCTGCACCACCGAGTCAGGCGCGAGCCCGCCGTCCTTGACCGACACGGTCATCGAGCCGCGGGTCGGGTGGAACCGCATGCCGAGCTCGCGGGCGGCCGCGATCTCCGCGGACCACAGGTCGCCGCCGCCGCGCGGCGCGATGTACAGGTGGTCGGTCGTCGTGGTGCAGCCGCCGAGCGCGAGCTCGGCCAGCCCCACCCAGGCCGACAGGTACGCGGCCTCCTCGTCGATCCGCGCCCACAGCGGGTACAGCACGGTCAGCCACGAGAACAGCGGCCCGTTGATCGCCGGTCGGTAGGACCTGGTGAGGTTCTGGTACATGTGATGGTGGGTGTTGATCAGCCCTGGTGTCACCAGGCATCCGGACGCGTCGAGCGTGGTCGCGGCTTCCGGTGCCGGGTCGGCCGCCGCGCCCACGCCGGTGATCACGCCCGCGGTGATCGCCACCCACCCGCCGGGCAGCTCACGCCCGGCACCGTCGCAGACGGCGACTAGCTTGGCGTCGCGGACCAGCAGGTCGGCGATGCCGTCGCTCAAGCCGCCACCCCGGCCTCATTCGCGTATCCCAGCATGACCTAATCCCTGCCCCGCGCGGTGAACAGCCATTCCGCGACGCCTGCCCCGATACGATGACCAATGTGCGCGCGCTGGTGATCGATGGGCCGAAGTCGGCTGCGGTTCAGCACGTGGACGCGCCCGTCCCCGGCCCAGGGCAACTGGTCGTGGACGTGCACCGGGTGGGCATCTGCGGCACCGACATCGAGCTGTTCACCGCGGAGCTGGCCTATTTCGAACAGGGCAAGTCGCGCTTTCCGCTGGTTCCCGGCCATGAGTGGTGCGGGGTGGTTTCCGCCATCGGGCCAGATACCGACCCGGCGTGGCTGGGGCAGCGGGTCACCGGCGACACCATGCTCGGCTGCGGCCACTGCCAGCGCTGCAGGTCAGGCCGGCACCACGTATGCGCGGACCGGCACGAGATCGGGATCATGGGGTGGCCGGGCGCGCTGGCCGAGAAGGTGCTCGTCCCGGCCTGGAGCGTGTACCGGCTGCCAGACACCGTGGACGACCGCGCCGGCGCCATGGTCGAGCCCGGCGGGAACGCGTGGCG
>NZ_JBARCR010000420.1:0-10317 GCF_049794275.1 Trebonia sp. | reverse complement strand
GTCCGGCGGCGCGGCAGCTGGGCTTGTCCCTGACCGCGCTCGTCGTGGCCGTGGCCGCCGGGATCGGCGTCTCGCTGGCCTTCAGCTCCTTCAGCGGCGGTGTCCCGGCGACCCTGCGGGCCGTCGTCGCCGCCGGCAGCGACGAGGCACGGCTGGCCACCGCCACCCCCCTGACCTGGGCGCTGATCGTCATCCGGCTCCTGTTCCTGACCGGGACCGCCGAGGAGCTGCTGTTCCGCGGCGCCATCTACAGCTGGCTGCGCCGCCGTGCCTCCGTGCCCGTGGCCGTTGCCATCACCGCGGTGCTGTTCACGGCCGAGCACGCCTACTACCCGGTCCTGGTCCCGCTCGTGCTCAGTTACGGGCTGGCCGCCGGATGGGTCCGGCACCGCACCTCCAGCACCGTCACCACCATCGCCATGCACATCACCATCGACCTCGCGCTGTTCCTCGCCGCAGTGGCACTGTCGTGACACGCGCGGGTCCCGGCACCAAGGAGATCGCCATGACCGACCAGACCGACGCGTTCCTCACCGCATGGACCACCGCCGAGCAGGCCGGCGACGTCCGCACCCTCGACCAGCTGCTCACTGCGGGTTTTTACGGGGTCGGGCCGATGGGGTTCATCCTGCCCAAGACGGCCTGGCTGGCCCGCCACCAGGCCGGCGACCTCGCTTATACCAGCTTCGGCCTGGACCAGGTCCAGGCCGACGGGCACGGCGAGGTCACCGTGGTCACCGCCCGGCACACCAGCGCCGGCACCTACCAGGACCGCCCCGTCCCTGAAGCGGCCCGGGCCACCTTGGTCATCGTCAGCGAAGGCGGGACCCGCAAGCTCGCCGTCATCCACCTGAGCTTCATCGCCGGCACCCGCGGCGCGCCGGCCCTCCCCGGCCCGGCCCCGCAGGCCGGGCAGGACGCACCGCAATGAGCCAGTCCGTACCCGCCGTCACGCACCGCACCGTCCACGCCAACGGCATCGATATCCACCTGGCCGAGGCCGGAGACGGCCCGCTGGTCCTGCTGCTGCACGGCTTCCCCGAACTGTGGTACTCCTGGCGCCGCCAGCTCCCCGCACTGGCTGATGCCGGCTATCACGCCGTCGCCCCGGACCTGCGCGGCTACGGGCGCACCACCGCCCCGCCCGCAGTCGAGGACTACGCGATGATCCAGATGACCGCGGATGTGACCGGCGTTATCGACGTTCTCGGCCACGACCATGCCGTGGTCGCCGGGCACGACTGGGGAGCCAACATAGCCTGGGCATGCGCCCAGCTGCACCCCGGCCGGATCACCGCGGTTGCAGCGCTCAGCGTGCCGTTCCAGCCGCGCCCGCCCGAGCCACCTCTGCGGATGCTGGGCCAGATGGCCGGGGAGCACCTCAACTGGGCGCTGTACTTCCAGGAGCCCGGGCTGGCGGAGGCCGAGCTGGAGCACGACGTCGCCCGCACCCTGCGCCTGATGTTCTACGGCCTCTCCGGCGACGCCCCCGAAGACCTGGCTCCCCGGCTGCTCGGCGGTCTTCCAGCTGGCTCCCGCCTGCTTGATCCCATCCCCGAACCCAGGCAGCTTCCCGCCTGGCTGGCCGACGATGACCTCGGCTACTACGCAGCCGAATTCGGGCGGACCGGGTTCACCGGCGCGCTCAACCGCTACCGCAACCTCGACCGCGACTGGGCCGATCTCGGCCGGCTCAGCGGCGCGGCCATCACCCAGCCCGCTCTGTTCGTCGGGGGCGGACGCGACACCGCCACCCGCTTCATCGACCGCACACCCATGGAACAAGCCGTCGCCCAGCTGCGCACCGTGGTCATCCCCGGCTGCGGCCACTGGATCCAGCAAGAACGACCCGATGAGGTCACCGGCGAGCTGCTCACATTCCTGCAGCAGAACATCCCATAGCCCGCACAAGCCCGGCGCGCACTCGCCGGCCACCGGCAGGAGAACCACAGCCATGGCAGCATCCCCGACCCCGCCACCACTGATCAACGGCAGCAGCGGGCGGCGCATCAAAGACAGCGACCGCCGCTTTATCCGCGTCCTCACCGGTACCCACCGCCGGATCCTCGCCGCCGGAAGCGGCCGGATCCTTGGCCGCATGGGAGGACACCCGCTGCTCATCCTGACCACCACGGGGCGGCGGACGGGCCGGCCGTACAGCACACCAGTGATCGGCATTCCCTCCGGCGCGGACTGGCTCGTGGTCGCCAGCAACGGCGGCGCGGCCACCCAGCCGCTATGGCTGCGCAACATCGCGGCCAGCGCCCAGGTCACCATCCGCCACGCTAACCAGACCGAACCCTTCCACGCCCGGATCCTACGAGCCTCCGAACGCTCCCAGCGGTGGCCGGACTTGGTCCAGGCATATCCCCCCTACGGCAAGATGCAAGCCAAGACCGACCGTGAACTGCCCGTCGTCCTGCTCACCCGAACCCATCCCGCTTAGCCGGGCAGCCATCAGCCCGGCACCGCGTGCCGGCCGGTGCCCGTCCTGCCGCTCACGCGTTCTCTGCGACCATCGCACGCCAACGGAAAGATCCAGTCATGGCCATCGAACTGAACCACACCATCGTCCCCGCCAGCAATCCGCAGGCATCCGCGCAGTTCATCGCCGGAATCCTTGGCCTGCCCGTCGATCCTCCGCTCGCGCACTTCACGCCCGTCACGCTGGCCAACGGGGTCAGCCTGGACTTCGACCGCTACGACCACGTCGACGAGCACCACTACGCGTTCCAGCTGGGCGAGGAGGAATTCAAGGCTGCCTTCTCCCGAATCCGGAATCAGGGCATCACCCATTACGCCGACCCCGCCTGCCGCGAGCCCGGCCAGACCTACACCAGCAACGGCCGCTGCGGCACCTACTTCCGCGACCCCGACGGTCACCTCATGGAGATCCTCACTCCCGTTCCGCCTGAACCGATGTGACGTCGGGGTCAGTCATCCCGACGCGAAATGGAGCGAGACCTTCACGACCGCGGGGCCAACCCTGACCCGGTCAGTAACCACATACTCGGCCAGCGGGAAGATCTGGGCGGACGACCGTGGCGACGAAGATGTTCGTCCGGACCGGTACCGTCCGATCATCGTCTCGGGTGCGCTGCTCGCCGTCGGTGGCATCTTGTGGCTGTCCCGCATCCCGGTGATGGCAGCTATCTCGGCAACCTGCTCGCCCCGCTGGTGGTTACGACGTCAGGTTCTGGGACAACAAGAAGATCGCCGACAACGCCAGCGGCGGCCGCTACCGGGTCCGGTGGGCCGTCGACGGCCAGGAGCACTGCAAGTCGTTTAAGAACAAGACCCTCGCCGACGGGTTCCTCGACGGCCTCAAGGACGCCGCCCGCGACCGGCGGCCCTTCAGCCCCCGCACCTACCTCCCAGCCGCCGAGACCACCGACGGCGAGATCGTCACCTGGTACGAGCACGCCCGCAGCTACGCCGAGGCCAATGGGCCAGCCTCGCCCTGGTCTCCCGCCGGTCGGTGGCCGAGGCCCTGGTCACCGTCACCATCGCCCTCACCGCCAAGGAGAAGGGCGCGCGCCCGAGCCCAGGGTGCTACGCCGGGCGCTGTTCGCCTGGGCGTTCAACCCCGCCACCCGCGAGACCGACCCGCCGCGCGAGATCGTCCTCGCCCTCGGCTGGGCCGCCCGCGCCTCGCTGCCCGTCACCGCGCTGGACGACCCGGCCACCGTGCGGCTCGCGCTCGGCGCGTGCGCCAGGACCCTGGACGGCAAGCCGGCCGCCGGGTCGACTCAGCGGCGCAAGCGGTCGGTGTTCTACAACGCCCTCGGCTACGCCGTCGAACTCGGCCGCCTCGCCTCCAACCCCATCGACCGCATCCAGTGAACCGCCCCCGCCGTCGCCCAGACCGTCGACCGGCGCGTCGTGGTCAGCCCAGCCCAGGCCAGGAAGCTCCTGGCCGCCGTCCGCGGCCTGTCTGACCGGGGCGCGCACCTGGAGGCGTTCTACGCCTGCCTGTACTACGCCGCGCTCCGCCCGTCGGAGGCGGTCATGCTCCGCGAGAGTGACCTGTACCTGCCGGCCAAGGGGTGGGGGAGGATCGTCCTGGCTGCCTCCGCCTCCCGCGCCGGAAGGAGTTGGACCGACCACGGCACCGCCCGCCAGGAACGCGGCCTCAAGCACCGCGCCGACAACGAGACCCGCACCATCCCCATCCCCCCCGAACTCGTCCGGCTGCTCCGCGCCCACATCAAGAAGTACGGGACCACCCCGGACGGGCGGATCTTCCAGACCACCCGAGGCGGCATCATCCAGGACTCCGCCTACAGCGCCGTATGGGCCGAGGCCCGCAAGACGACCCTCACCGAGGCGCAGTACCGCTCCCGCTCGGCCGCCGCCCCTACGACCTGCGCCACGCCGCTGTCTCGCTGTGGCTCAACTCCGGGGTGCCCGCCACCGAGGTCGCCCAGCGCGCCGGGCACGGCGTCGCCATCCTGCTCAAGATCTACGCGCACTGCATCGACGGGCAGGCCGACGCCGCCAACCAGCGCATCACCGACGCCCTCGGCACCAAGGACACCGAGCCCGAACCGATGGACGAGGAAGACGGCGACAGCGAGAAGGCATCTTGAACGCGGCAGGTCAAAGGCCAGAAAGGCCCGGATCGGGGCGTGAAGGCGCAGCCTCCCGGCGCCGCCGTCCGTGCCCGTCCGTGCGTCACCTCGTCACCGGCCCCGAGCGCACGGACGCATAGCGGACGGGGCGGCCCGGAAAACAGCCTCGGACGGCGTCCGCGCTGGTCAACGGCACCAGCCTCGGCTAGGAGGATAGGGCTGTAAAACCGTCGGCTCAGCCTACGTTGGTTCGAACCCAACACCTGCCACCAAATGCGGAAATGGCCCGCTAGCTGGGAATTCTCGGCTATGCGGGCCGTTCGGTTCTGCGTCAAGCCCGTTGAGCAGCGATGTCCTCGCCGTCATGCCCTCCGGCCCGTCCCGCTACGGTACGTAATCACCAGATCTGGCCAGGTGCAAGCCGCACCGCAAGGCTGACCGATCCGCAACCGCGGCGTGTTCTCCGTCGAAAGCCACGACCGGTCCCGCACGTGATGCCGGGCACTCGGGTCATGCTCGTCGCAGTGGCAGCGTTCCCAGCCGCGATCAGTCCGAGTGATCTCGCTGCAGCGCAGCGCGCTGGTCTCCCGGCCGGACGCGGCGGCGAACATGTCGTCTGTCATCTGCGTGGTCCTCTCCGCTGCCGTCTGGCCCTGTGCGGCCTGGAATGTGGGGCACGTTCACCGTAGTGGCAGCGACTCCGGCAGCGGATGCGGCGCACCGATTCATTACCCGCCCGGACTGAAGCGTAACGCTCGCCGTCGGCGTCAAAAGTAGTGGCAGTGCAGGCGATGGTGTTAGATGAGAGCGGTTGTAGTCGAATCTCGTGCTCGTGTCACAGCGCCTGCGAATTCTGACAGCGGGTGCCTGCATTCCAGATCCCTCCCAGGGAGGGACGGGCGGTCGCACAGCCGCGGGATGCACGCTCGTGGATCCTGATGATCGTTCCGGGAGGAGAGCGCAGTGGCTCAGGGAACAGTGAAATGGTTCAACGCGGACAAAGGCTACGGCTTTATCGTGCCCGACGATGCTACGCCGGATGTATTCGTCCATCACTCGGCGATCGAGGCCGACGGCTACCGAAGCCTGCAAGACAACCAGCGTGTCGAGTACACCGCGGTCCGCGGCGACAAGGGACCGCAGGCCGAGCACGTCCGGCCCATCTAAGGTCGCAGGCAGCGCACGAGGCCGATCCGCGTCAGAGGACGGGGCCACGTGGAGCTATCTCGAGGGTGGCGATGCCCCGGCCGTAGAGCACTATGAGGCGGCCGCCATGGCGGCAGTGCAGTACGCCGTTATCTTCCGCGAGGGTCGAGATGACTTGGCCCACGATCTCGTCCGTGGGACCTCCATCATCTTCGTAGGTGACGTCCAAGTGCTCGCCGCCAATGAGGCGGACGCGCAGCACGATCTCTGCCATGGTCATGCACCCTAGACCTCAGTGCTGGCGCTAGTCACGGATAGTTCTGATGCCCGCGCCCGGCGGCGAGTCGTCTTGCCCGACGGAAGTGCGCGCCGACGCGGCGGCCAGGCGGCGGCCGTGCTGCAGCACGGCGATCATCGCGAGAGTGGATTCGGCGCCCTGGTTACGGCTGCGCCCGACGCCGGTAAGGCCGTCGCTGCACCCGCCGGTTCGATCGTCGAGTAGCGGCACCTTTGCGTCATTGTCGCCGAGGAACCACGCGATGCACATCCTCACGCCGGCGAGCCAGGTGTCGTCGGCGGTGACCGTGGCCGCACGCATGCAGGCGTCGGCTAGTGCGGCTACCTCGGCGGGACGCTGATCGGAGGCAGGCAGGTGCGCGGCCTCGCCTGCACTCCATCCCTGCCGGGATATCACGGACAGGTGGCCGTCCCTGGTCTCGGTGGCAAGCAGCCACTCGAGCATGCGCAGTCCCTTCCGGAGCAACCGGTCATCTCCGAGGTAGTGGCCGGACACGATGACGGCCTCGGCGATAGCCGCGCTGGCGTAGCTGAGCCTGGGCATGGGCCAGGGCCAGCCGGCGTCCGCGGCGGGAGTGCCGATAGCGACGTGGGCGCGGTAAAGCAGCGCGAGTGCGGCGTGATTACCAGGGCGGGAGTCAAGTATCTCGGCAGCGCCGAGCGCCGCGAATGCCATCGCATGCGCCGACGGTGAGGAGACCCGCGCCCCGCGGCTGAACCGCATGAAGGACTCCTCGCGTATCCCCGCGGTCGGGCCACGCGTGGCGGCGGTACCCAGCGCCCAGAGGGCACAGCCCCAGCCGTCCTCGGTCCCGGGCTGGCCCCGCCACTGGCGGTCATAGCCCAGGTGGTTCCGGAACTTCCCGCCGAGTTCCTGCGCCTGCGTCAGGAAGTAGAGATAGCGGCGGCCGAGGACGACGAGTTCCTGCGGCGGCGACGGCTCTCTGCATATCACCAGCAGGCCGTGCGCGACGTCATCGACGCTGTAGCCGTCCGTGTGCAGTGGCACCACGCCGTCGGCGTGCTGGAGCAGGCCGACGTTATCGGACAGCCGCTGCAGGTGACCGAAAGGCGCATCGGGGCACCTCAAGGAACTGAGGCCGTTGCGCTCGGGCCGCGCACGGAGCGGCTTCGGAAGAATCTCACTGCGCACCAGAGGCGGGCTTGAACGGCCTCGCGTGCCCTCAGTGGCCAGGGCAGCGGCTGAGCGACTTCCACGGCCTCGCATGGTCGACGCGGCACTAGCGTAACTCAGTACCAGCGCAGCTGACCGGATCAGGAACGCGCCGGGGCCCGCAGCGGGACCATGCCATCCCCGCACTCAGAAACCAGCAAGAGTATTCTGGAAAAAATGTGGTATTTTCCGCGCATGCCGACTTGGGGCTTTCTGACCAACCACGCTCGGGTACTGCTGTGCATCGCCCGCGACCCGGGCGTACGGCTGCGTGATATTGCCGTGTCCGTCGGCATCACCGAGCGCAGCGCATTCGCTATCGTCAGCGACCTCGCCGTCGCCGGGTACATCGTCAAGGAAAAGGGCGGCCGCCGGAACCGCTACCGCGTAGAGGCTCAGCGTCCGGTGCCGGAGTCGGTCGACAGGCGGCTCGCCATCGGCGATCTGCTTGCTCTCCTCGGGGTCCAGGATGCCGGACCCGCTAGCACCGAGCCGGAACCTGTCTGAAGTCGCGCGAGTTCTGCGCGGCCACCGCCAGGTGCGCGATAGTAAGTGGCAAAATTCCGGAAAAGAATTGCTAGTTTTCTCCTACTAGTGTAGGCTCATGGTGCTGAACGTCAGTCACTGGCGGCGGTCGTTTTCGCTTCCGGCGGCTTCACGCGCTCGGCGGTGTCAGCGAGACGCCGGCCATGATGCGCGCGATGGCACTTCACGGCTGACTGACCTGTCGGGCCAAGGACGCGATTCGTCCGGGGGCCAAGGAGAAGCCATCCACCTGATCGGAAGGCACTGTGACCCATCCCGTGGCCGAAGACGCCGGCCCCATAACCCTTACCGCGCTAACCGCCCCCGACGGTGCCGTCATCGTCACCCTCGTGGGCGACCTTGACATCACGTCGGCGCCCGCTGCGCGGGAACGGCTGTTGAGCCTGGTCCGTCCGGGTGCCTGCCGGCTCGTCATCGACATGTCCGCGGTTCGGCACACGGACGCCAGCGGCCTCGCGGTGCTGGTGAGCACAAAGCGCCGCGCGGTCTTGCTCGGCGGTGAGTTGCGTCTGGCGGCGTTGCGGCCCGAGGTGGCCAGGGTCCTGACCGTCACCGGGCTCAGTCGGCACCTTGCGGCTTACCCCACGGTGCAGGCTGCGGTGGCCGGCCGGAAGCCGGGCGGCTACACGGCCCTTCCCGGGACCGGCCCGGCGGTACTGGCCGCACATGCGCTGCCCGCCCAGGCGCAGGCCGAACCCGGCGCCGACAGCGGAGAGTTGCACTCGGCCGTCGCCGCCCTCCTCGCCAGCGCCGACGCCTGGCGTGACGCGGACCCGCGCCGCCGGTTCTCCCCGGCCCTGCGCGCATTGGCGCAGGCCCACACGGGTACCAGCCACGCGGCTCTGGTCCAGGCCGCCCGGTCCCTGCTGTCCGTTCTCGACAGGGAGCCGCTCACCTACTCGCCTATCGTCGCCGCGACCGCCAGCCGTCTTCGCCGGCTGTTCTCCGCCGGGGCGCGGCCCGCCATAGGCTAGCCAAATCACTGAAGCACCAGGTTATGTTGACGGTAGCCCGGCGCTGCCAACCACACTCAGGCGCAGCCGTTCCGGCGCGCCGGTCGTACGCTGCTGATGAGCGAGCTGGTCTCCACGGACGTGGTGGCCTTCGAAACGCGGCCACTCTACTCCGGAGGTTTCTCTCTTGTCCGTTCTGCCCGCCGAACGTCGCCCGTCAGCCCAGCGTGGCAGGCGCGGCCCCGCCAACCGTGCGGCCGCCCTGCCCGCCGTCTCCTTCGCAGCGGCGGGTGTCCCGGCGCCGCTCGTGGCCGCGCTCGCCGCGGCAGGCATCACCGCGCCATTTCCCATCCAGGCGGCCGCGCTGCCGGACGCACTGGCTGGCCGCGACATCCTTGGCCGAGGGCAGACCGGCTCCGGCAAGACCCTCGCCTTCTGCATCCCGCTGGCCGCGGGACTGACCGACGGCTACACGAGCGCCGGCCGTCCGCGCGGCCTGGTGCTGGTGCCGACCAGGGAACTCGCCAGCCAGGTCCATGCCGTCCTCGCGCCGCTCGCCGAATCGACGGGGCTGAGCGTTGCGACGATCTACGGCGGAGTGCCCCAGAAGCCACAGGTGGCCAAGCTTCGCGACCGCGCCGATATCGTCGTCGCGTGTCCTGGCAGGCTGGCCGATCTCATCGAGCAGGGCCACTGTCACCTTGGCGACGTGGAAATAAGCGTGATCGACGAGGCGGACCACATGGCCGACCTCGGATTCCTGCCCGTCGTGCGGCGGCTGCTTGACATGACGCCGCCCGGCGGCCAGCGGATGCTGTTCTCCGCGACGCTCGACGCCGCCGTCGATGTCCTGGCGCGGCGCTTCATGAACCGCCCGGCACACCATGACGTCAGCCCCGTTGAGGTGCCGGTCGCGATGGTCCACCACCTGCTGACCATCGGGCCGGCTGACCGGGTCGGCGTGGTCACTGCCCTCGCGGGCGGCGGCGGGCGGTCGCTCGTCTTCACCCGGACCAAGTATGCCGCCCGCCGGCTCGCCCGCCAGCTGACCACGAGCGGCATCCCGGCTGCCGAGTTGCACAGCGACCTGTCGCAGGGCGTGCGAGAACGGAATCTCGCCTCCTTCGCGTCCGGCGTGGTGCGAGTCATCGTCGCGACGGACATCGCTGCCCGCGGTATCCACGTGGACGGCATCGACCTTGTCATCCACGCTGATCCGCCGGCCGAGCACAAGGCATACCTGCACAGGTCAGGACGGACGGCCAGGGCCGGGGCGGCCGGCACGGTGATCACCCTCCAGACTCCGGCCCAGGCAGCTGCTGTCCGCGACCTGATGCGGAAGGCAGCGGTCGTTCCGCTGACCGCCGCCGTCACTCCCGGATCGGCGCTGCTGCGCTCGATCGCCGGCGAGCCGGTTCCGCCGGTCGCGCCGAAGGTCGTCCGCCCGCAAGCCATCCAGGCCGCTCACGGGACCGGACGCGGCGCGGCAGCGATGTCGGCGGGCTTCCGCGGTCGCCGCGGTCGCTGACCCGTATCCCGCGCGTCCCCGCTGATCCGGTTGCCTTCGACCCGGCCGCCTGGGGCAGTTGATGGTGTTAGATGAGACTGGTTGTAGTCGAAGTTCGTTTAC
>NZ_JBARCR010000419.1:0-5530 GCF_049794275.1 Trebonia sp. | reverse complement strand
GCCCAGGCACGGCAGGGCCGACGATGGCGACGGAGCCGAAGCTATGCCGAACGAGACCGACCCCGCGGCGGTGGCCGCGGACCGGGCCGCGGCGGACAAGATCCGCACCGAGCTCGCCGAGCGGACCGCGGACCTGCAGCGACTGCAGGCCGAGTACGCGAACTACCGCAAGCGGGTGGACAGGGACCGGGCCGCAGTCCGTGAGCACGCCGTCGCCGGCGCGCTCACCGAGCTGCTGCCCGTGCTCGACGCCATCGGCCAGGCACGGGAGCACGGTGAGCTGTCCGGCGGCTTCAAGTCCGTCGCCGACTCGCTGCAGGCGGCGCTCACCAAGCTCGGGCTGGTCAGTTACGGCCAGCGCGGCGACACGTTCGACCCGAAGATCCACGAGGCGCTGACGCATAGCTACTCGCCGGACGTCACGGAGGACACCTGCGTGGAGGTCCTCCAGCCCGGCTACCGAGTAGGCGAGCGGATTCTCCGCCCGGCCAGGGTGGCGGTCGCGGAGCCCGCCACAGGGCCAGACGGAAGCAGCAACGACTAAAGAGCCCAGCGAGGCCAGATGAGCACGAAGGATTACCTCGAGAAGGACTACTACAAGACGCTGGGCGTGCCCAAGACCGCGAAGACTGCCGACATCAAGAAGGCATACCGCGACCTCGCGCGTAAGTACCATCCGGACGCGAACGCGAACAAGGGGAACGCGGACGCCGGGGAGCGCTTCAAGGAAATCACCGAAGCGTACAACGTCCTGTCCGACGAGAAGCAGCGCAAGGAGTACGACGAGGCTCGCTCGATGTTCGGCGGCGGCTTCCGGGTGCCGACTGGCACCAGGGGCGGTGCCGCCGGCGGTAGCACCTTCGACCTTGGCGACCTGTTCGGCGGCGACGGTCTTGGTGACGTGCTTGGCGGCATCTTCCGCGGCCGCGGCGGCACGGCGCAGAGCCGGGCGCGACGCGGCGCGGATGTAGAGACGGAAACCACGCTGCCGTTCGGCGATTCGATCGACGGCGCGACCGTGGCGCTGCGGCTGACCGGTGAGGGACCCTGTCCGGTCTGCCACGGCACCGGAGCCAAGGCAGGCACCGTGCCGCGGGTCTGTCCGGACTGCCAGGGCACGGGCCAGCAGAGCAGGAACCTTGGCGGCTTCGGAATGTCCGAGCCGTGCAAGACCTGCCGGGGCCGCGGCCTGGTGGTGGACGACCCGTGCCAGTCCTGCAGCGGGAGCGGCCGCGCGATGAGCTCGCGCACCATCCAGGCCCGGATACCCGCCGGCGTCGCCGACGGGCAGCGGATCCGGATTCCCGGCAAGGGCGCCCCCGGCGAGCACGGCGGCAGGAACGGCGACCTGTATGTCCGGGTTCACGTGAAA
This sequence comes from Trebonia sp., assembly GCF_049794275.1. Classification (NCBI taxonomy): domain Bacteria; kingdom Bacillati; phylum Actinomycetota; class Actinomycetes; order Streptosporangiales; family Treboniaceae; genus Trebonia; species Trebonia sp. The sequence continues at coordinate 4,158 of NZ_JBARCR010000419.1, read as the reverse complement.
CCGCACCCGGTCTTCGGCCGGAACGGTGACAACCTGACCGTCGCGGTGCCGGTGACCATCTCTGAGCTCGCGCTCGGGGCGGAGATCAAGGTGCCCACGCACCGCGGGCCCGCGGTCACGGTCCGCGTCCCGCCGGGCACCCCGAACGGACAGGTGTTCCGGGTTCCCGGGCGCGGTGTCCGCAAGAAGGACGGGACGCTGGGCGCCCTGCTCGCCACGGTCGACATAACCGTGCCGCAGGACCTGAACAGCAAGGCCCGGTCCGCGCTTGAGGACCTGCGCATCGCGACGTCAGGCACCGACCCGCGGGAGGAACTGCTCAAGCGGGCGAAGCAGAACTGAGTTTCACCATGAACAGCTGCAGAAGAGAAAGGAGATGACATGAGCAGCCCCTACGAGCTGTCCGACGAGATGCCCGTCTACGTCATCTCCGTCGCCGCGAACCTGTCCGGCATGCACCCGCAGACGCTACGCGGCTACGAGCGCGTCGGACTGGTCGCCCCGCGGCGCACCACCGGCGGCGGCCGCCGCTACTCGATGCGCGACATCCTCGCGCTGCGCGAGATACAGCGGCTGTCGCAGGAGGAGGGGATCAACCTCTCCGGCATCAAGCGGATCCTCGACCTCGAGCGCGAGCTCGAGCAGGCCAGGCTGATGGCGGCCGAGCTGCACGCCGAGGTGGCCCGGCTGCGGGAGGAACTCGAGTCCACCCGGGCGGTCGCGGCCCGGCTGGCCGAGCTCCGGCGGTCCAGGACCCCCGATCCGGCGGCCGCGCTGGTGCCGGTCCGCGCTTCTACCCGGGTGACGTTCTGGCACCCGGCGTCGCCGCAAGCGGGCGACGAGCACGACAAAAGTGAATAAGGCACAAAGGGGAACACACACCGATGGACTTCAAGCCCACTCGCAATAGCCAGGAGGCGCTGTCCATCGCGGCGCGGCGCGCCGCGGCGGACGGCAACCCACAGGTTGACCCGCTGCACCTGCTTGCCGCCCTGCTCGACCAGACCGGGGGCATCGCGGCATCACTGCTCAAGGCGGTCGGCGCCGATCCGGGCGTCATCGCCAAGGAGACTGCCGAGCACATCGCGCAGCTGCCGCAGATGCGCGGCTCGACCACCACCGCGCCGCAGCTGTCCCGTCAGCTGCTCGGCGTCATCAACACCGCGACGAACCGCGCCCAGCAGCTGGGCGACGAGTACGTCTCCACCGAGCACCTGCTCGTCGGCCTGGCGGCCGACGGAGGGCAGGCGGCCACGCTGCTGCGCGAGGCCGGCGCCACGGCTGACGCGCTGACAGAGGCGTTTACCCAGGTGCGCGGCAGCGCCCGGGTCACAAGCGAGGACCCGGAGGGCACCTACCAGGCGCTGGAGAAGTACGGCGTCGACCTGACCCAGCAGGCCAAGGACGGCAAGCTGGACCCGGTCATCGGCCGTGACTCCGAGATCCGCCGGGTGGTTCAGGTGCTGTCGAGGCGGACGAAGAACAACCCGGTGCTGATCGGCGAGCCCGGCGTCGGCAAGACCGCCGTCGTGGAGGGCCTCGCCCAGCGGATTGTGGCCGGCGACGTGCCCGAGTCGCTGCGCGGCAAGCGGCTGATCGCGCTTGACCTGGGCAGCATGGTCGCGGGCGCCAAGTACCGCGGTGAGTTCGAAGAGCGGCTCAAGGCCGTGCTCAACGAGATCAAGCAGAGCGACGGTCAGGTCATCACGTTCATCGACGAGCTGCACACCGTGGTCGGCGCCGGCGCGGCCGAGGGCGCGATGGACGCGGGCAACATGCTGAAGCCGATGCTCGCCCGCGGCGAGCTGCGCATGGTCGGCGCGACCACACTGGACGAGTACCGCGAGCGGATCGAGAAGGACCCGGCGCTGGAGCGCCGCTTCCAGCAGGTGCTGGTCGGCGAGCCCTCTGTCGAGGACACGATCGCGATCCTGCGCGGGCTCAAGGGCCGCTACGAGGCGCATCACCAGGTGCAGATCTCGGACGCCGCGCTCGTCGCGGCGGCCACGCTGTCCGATCGTTACATCACCGCCAGGTTCCTGCCTGACAAGGCGATCGACCTGGTGGACGAGTCCGCGTCCCGGCTGCGGATGGAGATCGACTCCTCGCCGGTCGAGATCGACGAGCTGCGCCGCATCGTGGACCGGATGAAGATGGAGGAGCTCGCGCTGTCGCGCGAGTCGGACGCCGCGAGCAAGGACCGGCTGGAGAAGCTGCGCGCCGACCTGGCCGACCGCCAGGAGCAGCTCACCGCGCTGACCGCGCGCTGGGAGCAGGAGAAGTCCGGCCTGAACCGGGTGGGCGAGCTGAAGAAGAAGCTCGACGACCTGAAGGGCCAGGCCGAGCGCGCCCAGCGGGACGGCGACTACGAGACGGCTTCGCGGCTGCTGTACGGAGAGATCCCCACCCTGGACGCGGAGATCGCGGAGGCAATCGCCACCGACCGTCCGGACGAAGACTCTGCTGACGCTGCGACCGGGATCCCGACCGCGGCGCCGATGGTGAAGGAAGAGGTCGGGCCTGACGACGTGGCAGACGTTGTGTCGGCGTGGACAGGAATCCCCGCCGGGCGGCTGCTCGAGGGCGAGACCGGCAAGCTGCTGCGGATGGAGGCCGAGCTCGGCAACCGGGTGATCGGGCAGTCCGCGGCCGTGCAGGCCGTCTCCGACGCGGTGCGCCGCGCGCGGGCCGGCGTGTCCGATCCGGACCGGCCCACGGGGTCGTTCCTGTTCCTCGGGCCGACCGGTGTCGGCAAGACGGAGCTGGCCAAGGCCCTGGCGGAGTTCCTGTTCGACGACGAGCGGGCGATAATCCGCATCGATATGAGCGAGTACGGCGAGAAGCACTCGGTCGCGCGCCTGGTCGGCGCGCCGCCGGGATACATCGGCTACGAGGAGGGCGGGCAGCTCACCGAGGCGGTGCGGCGGCGCCCGTACTGCGTGGTGCTGCTCGACGAGGTCGAGAAGGCGCACTCCGAGGTGTTCGACGTGCTGCTCCAGGTCCTGGACGACGGGCGGCTCACCGACGGGCAGGGCAGGACCGTGGACTTCCGTAACACGATCCTGATCCTGACCTCGAACCTCGGCTCGGCGTTCATCGCCGATGCGGCCCTGGATGACCGGGCGAAGCGGGAGGCGGTGCTCACCGCGGTGCGCGCGGCGTTCAAGCCGGAGTTCCTCAACCGCCTCGATGACGTGATCATCTTCGACTCGCTGTCCACGTCGGAGCTGACCAGGATCGTGGACCTGCAGGTCGATCGGCTGGCAGCGCGGCTCGCCGCCCGGCGGCTGCTGCTGACGGTGAGCCCGGCGGCCAGGGAATGGCTCGCGCTGACGGGGTTCGACCCGGTGTTCGGAGCGCGGCCGCTGCGCCGGCTCGTCCAGTCCGCGATCGGCGACAAGCTGGCGCGGGCCCTGCTGTCCGGCTCGATCACCGACGGGGACGAGGTCCTCGTCGACCTGGACCCTGCATCGGATGAGCTCACGGTCGGCTCGGCGGCGAAGGTCGCCTGAGTCAGTACTTTGTCCCTGGTTTCTGCTGCTCTGGCAGCAGAAACCAGGGACAAACCGTTTTCTGGGAGTTTGGGCCTCTGGGTCCGGGTCGGCCCTGGCGGTGGGTGGCGTCCAGCAGGGACAGGTCGTTGCCGGTGAGCGGCGGGGCGTCTTCGAGGGTGGGCTTACCGGGGGCGCTTCCAGAAAAAGTGGCGGTCCTCAGTACCGGGATCCCCGGCCCGCGGCCGGCTGAACTCGGTCAGCACGCGAATCGCCTCGTTCCAGAGCGCGTCGAGATCTGCGCCTGCGGGTGCCCCGGGCGTGTCGCACGCCCGGAGCTTGACGGCCAGTTCGGTCAGCCCGGCGAGTTTCCCGGTGCCAGCGGGCTCACCGGCCAGCCATGTGAGCAGCGTGTCGAGGCGGGTGGCCAGGTCGGCGAGGAACCGCAGCCGCTCGGCGGACGGCGCGTCCTGGGCCAGTCGCAGCGCGGTGATCTCATCAGCCACCTGATCGCGGGCCGCGAGCAGCCACGCGTCACGGTCGCGTTTGACGCGATCTCCGCCGAAGCCTAGGCGGCCCCGCGGGGTGGTACCCATGCCGGTCGCCGTCGAGCCGACCGGGTTGTTGCCAGGCCGCGGACCCGGCCGCGAGCCGTGCGGCGCGGACG
>NZ_JBARCR010000418.1:0-5077 GCF_049794275.1 Trebonia sp. | reverse complement strand
GGCCCGGCCGGACTGATCACCAGCTTCAGCCGTCCGTGACCGCCAGTTGCGCGGCGACCAGAACGACGGCTGCCCCGCCCTCCCCTCGCGTCCACCGGGCCGCCACCGCGCTGGGCGCTTCCGGCAGGCTGCGCACGACCGTGACGATCTCGACTGCCCCGTCGGCTGCGAGCGTCTCGCGGAAGGTTCTGCCCGGGCCCAGCACGATGATGTCAGGCTCGGCAGCCGCCACATACCCGGGCAGTTCGGCGGCGATGTCCTGGCTGAACCGGGACCGCACGACCGCTGACACCCCGCGAGCCGACGCCCGGTCAGCCAGCGCCTGAAGGTTTCCCGTGGTCCTGGTCGTTTCCCGCAGCTCGCACCCAGCCCGGTGGCAACCTCCGAGCGGGTGTCGTGTTCCCGCGCCAGGAGATGGCAGACGATCAGCTGACTGTGCTCCCGGCTGGCCGCCAGCGCTGCCCCGATGTCAACGAGCGGGGCGGCGGTTTCCGGCGCCTCGATCAGCACCAGGATCCGCTGCCCCGCGGCGGTCCCGAGCGCGGCACGGTCAGCCTCCGCGATGTCGGCCACGACGAACCGATCCGGGTAGATGAGATGCAGCAGCGGCCCGGCCATCATCGTCGTCACGATCGCCATCACGATCATCAGCGAATACAGCGACTGGTCCAGGATGCGCAGTTGCAGGCCCACCGAAAGGATCACGATCCCGGTGAGCCCGCGGGTGTTCAATCAGCGTGGCGAGAACCCCGGCGCGCCGAGCACGGATCCCCGCGAGACTGGCGCCGATGAAGGCACCGCCGAACTTGCCGACGACAGCGACCAGCAGGATGAGGCAGAGTTCCGTGAGCCCGGACAGACCAACCGATAACAGGTTGACGCTCAGTCCCGACACCACGAAGAACACCGGCAGCAGCACCAGGACGCTGAGTTGTTCCAGGCGATCGAGGATCTCCTCGCGCAGGGCGGCCGCGGCCCCCTCCCGGGACATGACGACGCCGAAGAGGAAGGCGCCGAAGATGTACTTCAGGCCCATCCAGCCGGTGGCGTACGAGGACAGCAGCAGCCCCGCCAGCACCGCCGCGAGGATACTGGGCGTGAGCCCGCCCGCCGCTGGTAGACATCCACCAGCCCGCGTAGGAGCGGGCGGACCAGACCGAACATCACGCCCGCGTACACCGGGACCAGGAGCAGCCGGAACTGCTGGCCGCCGGCTCCGGCGATCGCGACCACCACGGCCAGCAGCGACCAGGCCAGCACGTCATCTGTCGCGGCGCTGGCGAGCGCGATGCTGCCGATCCGGGTGCGGTGCATGTTCCTGTCGGTGAGGATGCGTGCCAGCACCGGAAACGCAGTGACCGACATGGCCGTGCCCACGAACAGCGCGAACGGGAGGACGTGATGCACGTGATGACGGCTGGCCAGCCAGGCACCGAGCCCGACCCCGAGTGACAGCGGCAGAATGATCGAACTGACCGACACGCTCGCGGCCACGCGCTCCCGGCCCCGGATCAGGCGCAGGTCGAGCAGGTACCCGACGGCGAACATGAACATCACCACGCCGAGGTTGGCCAGCGCGCTCAACGGCGGCCTCAGCGTGACCGGGAACAGTGTCGCCGTGATCTTGCCGTGAAACAAGGTCGGCCCCAGCAGGATGCCGGCAATGATCTCGCCGAGAACCGGCGGCTGGCCGAGCCGCTTGGCCGCGATGCCGAGCAGCCGGGCGAGCAGGATGATGATGGCCAGGTCGGCCAGGAACAGCTGGACTTGCTGATCCGTCATCGGGTGCCGTTCCCCAAGCACACGTTCGCGAGGCCCGCCAGGGCACGCGCTCTCCAGTACCCGCCGGTCATCCCAGCTCCGGCCGTAAGGGTGCTGGCGACCTGCTCGGCTCGGGCAGGGTCGGTGGAGGCCACTACCATGATGATCTCAGCCACGCGGGCGGGATCATGGCCGGCCGCCTCGACCGCCTGTTCCAGCAGCGGCGCGGTATCGGCCATGTCGGTGCGAACCGCTACCACCGCCCTGACCAGCGCCTGCAGGTATCTGTCGGCGCTGCCGGCGGCGATTCGCTCACCGCAGGCAGGGTCGGTGAGCGCCGCTACCATGGCCACCTCCGCCCGCTCGGGTGCGTCGGCGGGCAGGCTGCCGATGACCTGCTCGGCCTGGACGGGGTCGGTGCGAGCCGCCGCCAGGGCTACCTCCCCCAGGGCCCCAAGCCGGGTCGGCGTGCCGCTGATGGCGCGGGCGTACTGCTCGGCCTCTGTCAGCAGTTCCCCGGCGTGGTCCGGGCCGATCTGGACCGCTGCTGCCTTTATGCTGGTCAGAGCCATGTTCTGCAAATCACTCGTGCTGATGACGCGAGCCCACTGCTCAGCCTCTGCCAGCAGCTGCCAGGCGTGGGCAGGGTCAGTCTGGGCTGCTGCCGCCTCTGCACTCGCCGTCGCCGTGTCCCGCAAGGTGCCCTGACCGGCGATGGTGCGGCCGAACCGCTCGGCGTCATCCGGCAGCTGTACCGAACGGTCAGAGGCGGCTCTGGCCACGATGACGGCGATCTCGGTCAGTGCCCGGACCTTCCAGTAGATGGCCCGGTTCGGGTCGTTCAGCATCGAGGGCGGCGGAGCCTCCTCCCTTTGCCACGCACCCTGATCGGAAGCCTGCCTGGGCCGACCGGTGACGGTGACGGCGATCTGCCCGGCCCGGGTGAAGTCGGTGCGGGCCGCGACCATGGCGACCTTGGCTAGCGCCATATCACGCGCAGGCGTGCCCATGGGCCGGACGAGCTCCTCTGCGCTGGCAATGTCGACGTCGGCTACTACCTCGGCCACCTTAGTGATGAACGGTGCGACATCGTCGAGGAATTCTCGGTGCTGCCGCGCCCGGATGACAGGGGGGATCTTCCCAAGGTCAGCCACCAGCCGCTGTGCGGGCGATGGGTTGATGCGGGCCAGGAGCATGCCGAATTCCGATGCGGAGTGCCAGGCCAAGGCCTCCAGGATGTGATGGTAGCCCGCAGTCTCCGGGATGCGCGCATTCCAGCTTGGGTGAAGGGCCTCGTCCAGCAGCTGTGCGGCGTGAGCAGGGTCGGAGCGGGCGGCCACCGTGGCCACGTGGACCAGTGCCCTGGCCCGCTGAACGGCCAGCGCGAGGGCACGGTCGTACTCATCATCCAGTCCGCGGGCGTGGGCGCTGCTGCTTGCCGGAGGCGGCGGCGGGCCGGGAATCGCTGCCGCGCGGTCTTCCGGTGCCATGGCCTGCTCATCCAGGGGAAGGGCGCGGGCGATCTGTTCTGCCTCCGCCAACAGCCGGGCGGCGCGGGCCACGTCGGTGGCGACTACCGTTACGGGTTTACCCGGTGGCTTGTAGGTCGTGATCATGGTCTGGAGTGGCGGGGGAAGCCACTGGCCGTGTGGGTCCGGGTCGGCGAGGAGTTCCAGGATCGTGGCCGGGGTGGGCCGGTCGGAAGGCTCCTTGGCCAGGCACGCTGCTACCACATCGCGGATCTGAGGGTCCAGGCCGCTAAGGTCTGGTTCTTCATGGACGACCTGGTAGGCAATCGCCTCGGCCAGCCCTAGGCCGAACGGCCGGATGCCGGCGGCGTAGGCCAGCACCATCCCTAGCGCGAAGACGTCGCAGGCCGACGTGAGCGGCTGTCCCAGGAGAACCTCGGGTGCCATGAAGCCCGGCGTGCCAGACCGCGCGGTAACGCCGGAATCGTCGATGGCACGCGCGACGCCAAAGTCGATCACGTGAGGCCCGTCTTCAGCCATCAATATGTTCGACGGCTTCAGATCCCGGTGGATCAGCCCGGCGGCGTGAATGGCTCCCAGCGCTTCGGCCACGCCCGCGCCCAGCACCCTCACGCTGTCCAGGGGGAGAGCCTGGTGCTCGGTGAGCATCCGGTCAAGAGACGGTCCGGCGACAAAGGCCGTCACCATCCAGGGACGTTCGGCGTCCGGGTCAGCATCGACAACCTGTGCGGCATGGAATCCGCCGACCTTGCGGCCCGCCTCTACCTCCAGGCGAAACCGCCGCCGGAACTCGGCGTCATGAGCGAAAACCGGATAGATCAGCTTGACCGCGACCGGGCGCCCGGCCCGCGACCGGCCGAAGAACACCTCACCCATCCCGCCCGCCCCAAGACGACCGGTCAGAACATAGTGCCCGACTCGCCGGGGGTCTCCTGGTCTGAGGGAATCCATGCCACCCCGTCACTGCAAGGGAATAGCGGACGCAGTGAACCCGCCCGAACCAATGATTCCAGGAAATAGATCGCCGAGAAAGACTTGCCCCATCGCGCCGCCAACCAGGCGAGCGCTCGCCGACACCTGGCCGGGCTGGTCGATCACGTCGGCCCGGTCGATCGCAAGCTCACACCGGTCACACCGCGATCAATCTGCCCCTACATCATAAACCGGGACTGTAGTACCGGGCCGCTGCCCGGCTCCGGTTGGTGCTGCTGGTTGCGATCATGAAGGCGAGTCGACTGGGAGGGCCGCCACCTGCGCCGCGCCCAAGAGTCGCTTGTCATAGGTCACGAACGAGGTCAGCCCGGAGCGGTAATGCAGGGCCGTGGCGAGATGAATGGCATCCAGGCTGCGCACTGTGACTGGCCCTACGGTCCGGGCCAAAATCCGGATGCCCGGGCCCAAATCGATCAGGTCGATCTGATCCAGCACGGTCGGCAGACGGGAGACCGCCTCTGCCGCATAGGGGGCCAGCGCCCGGAATGATTCGATCTCCGTGAGCACCGAACTGATCCACCCGGTCTCGGCCCGCTAGTCCAGCCAACGGCGCAGCGCCGGTGATTCCGGCTCGGCGTGAGCGAGCTTGACGACCGCTGCGGAGTCCAACACCGTGGGCCATAAGTCCACCCACGTGACCGAGACGGTCTACCGGCACGTGATCGTGCCCGCCATCCGCGGCGGAGCGACTGTTATGGACGCAGTGTTCGGCGACGCGGACGATGCAGACGACGGAGACGGCGAGCCCGGCACGACCACGGCGTCGTAGTCACTTGGTTAGTCTCTTGATCTTGATTCGCGAGTTCGAAAAATCTCGCTGAGCTGGAGCCCCG
>NZ_JBARCR010000417.1:0-2461 GCF_049794275.1 Trebonia sp. | reverse complement strand
GCTCTGGACCACCTCGTAGCTGGCGACGCCGACGACCTCTGCGCCGTACAGCGCGAGCAGGGCGGCGTGGTCCGCGCCGGGCTCGCGGGTGACGCGCCGTGCCTCTCGCTCGGCGGCCGTCCGGCTGGTACTGAAGAAGCGCAGGTAAGCGTTGTCCGGGGACATCGCCTCGTGCATCGCCTTGACGGCGGCGAAGTCGCCGGCCGCGGCGGCCCTGATCTGGACCGTCGATCCGTCCGCGAGCAAGGCGTACACGCCGGCGGTCGCCGCTACCGGGTGGCTCACTGGTGCTCCTCAGACCTTCAGGACCGTTCCCTTCCGCTCATCTTCTCCCTTGTGCCCGGCTCCTGCCCACCGTCAGAAGGCCCCTTAAACCGGGACTAAAGCCCCGGCCTGGGATCAGCCCTGGCGCGGCTCCCAGGTGAAGAACCTGATGGCGACCAGCATGCCGGCGATGCCCCAGACCGCGACGACGAGCACGTCCGTCCAGTTGAACGCGGTACCGAGGAAGCCGGCCTCCATGCTCAGCACGAAGTGCCTGACGGGGAAGACCTTGGCCACCCACAAGATCCAGGCCGGGGTGTTGTTGCCGAACGGGATGAAGATGCCGGACAGGAACTCGAGCGGGAGGATGATGGCGTTGATGATCGGGGCCGCCGCGTCGGCGTTCGGGATGACCGCGGTGACCGCGAGCCCGAGGGCGCAGAATGCGGCCGCGCCGACCAGCAGCGCGACGATGAACCGCAGCAGGCTCAGCCCGGTGGGAATGTCGGCGCTGTACACGAGGCGGCCGAACACGGCGGTGATCGCCACGAGCAGGACCGCCACCAGTATCGCGTGCAGGATCCTGCCGCCGATGAAGGACGCGCTTGGCAGTGGGGTGCCGTGCGCCCGCTTGAGTATGCCGTCCTCGCGCTGGAAAGTGACCGCTGCCGCGATGTTGTTGAAGCACGCGGTGATCACCGAGAAGGAGGCCATGGACGCCACGTAATAGGTGGAGGTGTTGACGGTCCTGCTGCCGATCTGGACGGTGAAGTGGCCAAGCAGCGCCGTGAAGATCACCAGGAACAGCAGCGGGAACGCGAACGTGAAGAACGCCGACGCAGGGTTGCGCCAGAACGCCTTGTTGACGTAGCGGAGCTGGACGCCGGTCAGCCGGAGCGTGGTCATGACGCCACCTCGCGTTCGCCGGTCAGCGCCAGGTAGACGTCCTCGAGCGAGGGCCTGGTCACCTCGAGCCCGTCCAGCGCGATCCCGTTGTCGATGGCCCAGCCGGTGAGCAGGTGCAGGTCGCGGACCGCGTCAGCGGACGTGATCACCGTGAAGCCGTCCGCGTCCGGCGCCCCAGGCATCGTGTCCGGTGGTGTCGCGCCGGCGGGCAGCCGGTACCTGATGCGCGCCCGCGCCAGGTTCCGGTCGCCCAGCGTCGCGGGTGTCCCTTCGGCGACGATCCGCCCGGCAGCGATCACGGCCACCCGGTCCGCCAGGTACTGCGCCTCGTCCATGTAGTGCGTGGTCAGCAGCACTGTCTTGCCGAGCGACGCGAGGTTCTTGATCACCTCCCACGCGTCCCGCCTGGCCGACGGGTCGAACCCGGTGGTCGGCTCGTCGAGGAACAGCAGGTCGGGGTCGCCTGCCAGCGCGACCGCCATGTCCAGCCTGCGCGTCTGGCCGCCGGACAGCTTGGTGACCCGGCTGTCCCGCTTCTCCGTCAGGCCGGCGAGCTCGACGACCTCGTCCGGTGGCCGCGGCCGTGGGTAGTAGCTGGCGTAGAGCCGGACGGTCTCGATGACGGTCAGGTACCGGTCGATTCCGGTCTTCTGGAGCACGATTCCGACCTGCGGCAGCATCTTCGCCCGGTCGCGCTCCGGATCGCACCCGAGCACGGCCACCTCGCCGCCGTCCCGTCGCCGGTAGCCTTCGAGGATTTCGACCGTGCTGGTCTTGCCCGCGCCGTTGGGCCCGAGCAGGGCGAAGATCTCGCCATGCCTGATGTCCAGGTCGATCCCGCGGACCGCCTGCACCGAGCCGTACGACTTAACCAGTCCGCGCACCCGGACCGCGAGTTCGTCAGCCACGGGACTAGCTCAGCGCACCAGCGGGGCGCCCGGCAATATTCCAAATGTCACGACTTCATGGTGATGGGGCCGTCGCTGCGCGACGGCCCCATCACCACAGGGTTCCGGTTACTCCTGCCCGAAGGACTTGATCTCGTGTTCCTCGGTCTCGCTCAGCTCGCGGGGGACCTCGCCCTTCGCGCGCTTGGCGGACTGAACCTGCTCGCGGATCTTGTCCACGATCTCCGGGTTGGCCAGCGTGGTGATGTCCCCGGTGTCGGTGAAGTTGGAGGTCGCGGCGATCACGCGGCGCATGATCTTGCCGGACCTCGTCTTCGGCATGTCGGGGACGATCCAGATGTTCTTCGGCCTGGCGATCTTGCCGATGTCGGTCTCGATCGCGA
>NZ_JBARCR010000416.1:0-3557 GCF_049794275.1 Trebonia sp. | reverse complement strand
ACGCCGCTGCGCGCGACGGCCGCCGAGGAAGCGCTGCGCGGCCAGCCGTGGACCCGCGAGACCGTCACGGCGGCCGCCGGCGAGCTGGCCAGGACAGGCACGCCGATCAGCGACCACCGGGCCAGCGAGAGCTACCGGATCGCCATGCTGCGTAACTCGCTGCTGAAGTTCTACGCCGAGAACCCGGCGCAGGCAGGAGGGCCGAGATCATGAGCAAGGGGTACGGGCCGCTGGCGGACCGGCCGGATAAGCCCGCGGTCGGCCTTGAGGTCTCCCACGAGAGCGCCGATCTGCACGTGACCGGGGCCGCGCTGTACACGAACGACCTCATCGGCCGCACGCTCGGCACGCTGCACGCCTGGCCGGTCCAGGCGCCGCACGCCCACGCCCGCCTCACCGGCCTGCGCGTGGCGGCCGCCGACGACGTGCCGGGCGTGGTCCGGGTGCTGACCGCCGACGACGTGCCCGGCCTGAACGACGCCGGCGAGAAGCATGACGAGCCGCTGTTCCCCAGCGAGGTCATGTACCACGGGCACGCGATCTGCTGGGTGCTGGGCGAGACCCTGGAAGCGGCCCGGCTGGGAGCGGCCAGGATCGAGGCCGACTACGAGCCGCTGCCCGCGCTGATCACCACCCGCGACGCGATCAGGGCCGGCAGCTACCAGGGCGAGCACCGCACGGTCAGCCGCGGCGACGCGGCCGCCGCGCTGGACACGGCCGCCTACCGGTTCAGCGGCGAACTCGAGATCGGCGGCCAGGAGCACTTCTACCTGGAGACCCAGGCCGCGCTGGCCATCGTCGACGAGAACGGCCAGATCTTCGTCCAGTCGAGCACGCAGCACCCGACGGAGACCCAGGACATCGTGGCCCACGTGCTCGGCGTGCCGGCGCACCAGGTCACCGTGCAGTGCCTGCGCATGGGCGGCGGTTTCGGCGGCAAGGAGTTCCAGCCGCACGGGCTGGCCGCCATCGCGGCGCTCGGGGCCACGCTGACCGGGCACCCGGTGAGCCTGCGGCTCAACCGCACCCAGGACATCACGATGACCGGCAAGCGGCACCCGTTCTTCGCGACCTGGGAGGCGGGCTTCGACGCCGGCAAGCGGCTGTGCGCGCTGCGCGCCACGCTGACCAGCAACGGCGGCTGGAGCCTGGACCTGTCAGAACCCGTGCTGGCCCGCGCCCTGTGCCATATCGACAACGCGTACTGGATTCCCGACATCGAGGTCCACGGCCGCGTCGCCAAGACCAACCGGCAGTCGAACACCGCATTCCGCGGCTTCGGCGGCCCGCAGGGCATGATCGTCATCGAGGACATCCTCGGCCGCTGCGCGCCCGCGCTCGGCGTCGAACCGCACGAGCTGCGCCGCAGGAACTTCTACCGGCCCGGTCAGGCGACGCCGTACGGACAGCCCGTGCGGCACGCGGAGCGGCTCGCGGCGATCTGGTCGCTGTGCGCCGAGCGCAGCGACTTCGACCGGCGGCAGGCCGCGGTGGCGGCGTTCAACGCGGCGCACCAGGACACCAAGCGCGGGCTCGCGATTACCCCCGTCAAGTTCGGCATCTCGTTCAACCTCACCGCGTTCAACCAGGCCGGGGCGCTGGTGCACGTCTACAAGGACGGCTCCGTGCTGATCAACCACGGCGGCACCGAGATGGGGCAGGGCCTGCACACCAAGATGATCCAGGTCGCCGCTACCGCGCTCGGCGTGCCGATGGCGGCGGTGCGGCTCGCGCCGACCCGCACCGACAAGGTGCCGAACACCTCGGCCACCGCGGCCAGCGCGGGCGCCGACCTCAACGGCGGCGCGGTCAAGAACGCCTGTGACCAGATCCGCGAGCGGCTGGCCATCGTGGCCGCCGGACGGCTCGGCGTGTCCGCCGAGGACGTGCGCTTCGCCGGCGGCATGGTCACCGGCTTCGGCGCCGGTGACCAGCGGATCGCCTGGCCCGAGCTGGTGCACGACGCGTACATGCGGCGCGTCCAGCTGTGGGCGGCCGGCTTCTACCGGACGGAGGGGCTGCACTGGGACGCCGAGCGGATGCAGGGCGAGCCGTTCAAGTACTTCGCGTACGGCGCGGCGGCGGCCGAGGTCGAGGTGGACGGCTTCACCGGCGCGTACCGGCTGCGGCGGGCGGACATCGTGCACGACGTCGGCGACAGCCTGTCCCCGCTGGTCGACCTGGGCCAGATCGAGGGCGGTTTCGTGCAGGGCGTCGGATGGCTGACGCTGGAGGAACTGCTCTGGGACGAGACCGACGGGCCGAACCGGGGGCGGCTGAACACCCAGGCCGCGAGCACCTACAAGATCCCGAGCTTCTCGGAGATGCCCGAGGAGTTCAACGTGCACCTGTTCGAGCGGGCGACAGAATCGGGCGTGGTGTACGGCTCGAAGGCGGTCGGCGAGCCGCCGCTGATGGAGGCGTTCAGCGTGCGTGAGGCGCTGCGGCAGGCGGTGGGGGCGTTCGGCCCGGCCGGATGGAGCGTCGAGCTCGGCTGCCCGGCCACGCCGGAAGCGGTGTTCTGGTCCGTGCAGGCCGCGCGGGATGCGTCCCGGGCCCCGGTTTACGCGGGGGTCTGACCATGGACTGGCTCAGGGCCGTACAGCAGCTACGACACGACGGGCAGCCCGGCGTGCTGGTGACCGTCATCGAGGTCCGCGGGCACGCGCCGCGCGAGGCGGGCGCCAAGATGGTGGTGAGCCGGGAATACAGCTGGGGCAGCGTGGGCGGCGGGAACCTGGAGGCCACGGCCGTGGCCCGGGCCCGGGAGCTGATGTCGTCCGGAGCGGTCGAACCCGAGACTCTTGAGGTCCAGCTCAACCCGCATGCGCGCACCGAGCACGGCCGCCAGTGCTGCGGCGGGGCCGTCAAGCTGCTGCTCGAACCGCTCGCGGTGCGGCCCGTGGTCGCGCTGTTCGGGGTCGGCCATGTCGGGTACGAGCTGGCCCGCATCCTGTCCCGGCTGCCGATCCAGCTGCTGCTGGTGGACTCGCGCGCCGAGCAGCTGGACCGGGTCCGGCTCGCGGACGTGATCGACGGCGCGGCCGAGGTCGGCATCTACCACACGCTGCTCGGCGAGCAGGTACTCGAGCAGCTCCCCCGCGGCGCGCACGTGGTGATCATGACGCACGATCACGCCGAGGACTACGCCCTGTGCGACGCGGCGCTGCGGCTGAACCAGCCGCTGGGTGGCATCGGGCTGATCGGCTCGGCCGCCAAGTGGACCCGGTTCCAGGCTCAACTTGCGGCGGCGGGTCACAGCCCGGAGATGATCGCGCGTATCACCTGCCCGATCGGCCAGCCCGGCATCACCGGGAAGGACCCGGCCGTGATCGCCGTCGCGGTGGCGGCCGCCCTGCTGCAAACGACACGGCTGGAAACCCTGGGGACCCGGGCGATGACCGCATGACCCTGTACGCCGGGACGATCGTCGATACGCCTGGTGACCCGTTCACCGGGGATCCGGGCGACGCGCTGGCCGAGGTCGGCGCGCTGCTGGTGCGGGAGGGCGTCATCCGCGCCCGGGGCAGCTTCGCGGCGCTGCGGGCCGAGCACCC
>NZ_JBARCR010000415.1:0-1534 GCF_049794275.1 Trebonia sp. | reverse complement strand
GAACAGGCGGCGATCGAGGCGCGCGGCAAGGCGGACGGGAGACGGGGCGAACTGCGGACGCAGGTGGATGAGTCGTCACGTCAGCGTGATGACGCTGTCCGTGAGTTCCAGGCGTTCGCGGCCACCGGGCTGCTGCGGGTCGCGGTGCCGACGCTGGAGATCCCCGGCACCGGTCAGCCGTGGGCGGCCACGCCGACGGTGATCCTTGCCCGCGCCGTCAACGCCGACCTCGACTCCGTGGACGACGGTGACGGGCCGTGGGACCGGATCCAGAAGCGAGTGACCGAGGAGCACAAGCTCCTGGCGGACGCGATGGCCAGGCATGGGCACTCCGCGGGACTGACGCTGAGCGAAGGTGTCATCGTGATCGACGTGGTCTTCCAAGGCCGTAGCCACGATCTGCCCGGGCTGGCCGAGGCGCTGGCGGCGGAAGTCGAGCAGCGAACCACGCTGCTGTCGGCGCGAGAGCGGGAGATCCTGGAGAATCACCTGCTCAACGAGGTGGCGGGGACGCTGCACGAGCTGATCTCGGCGGCCGAGGCCGAGGTCAGGCAGATGAACGACGAACTTCAGGCTCGGCCGACGTCGACCGGCATGAAGCTGCGGCTGATCTGGCAGCAGGCCAGGAACGCGCCCGAGGGGCTCGACCGGGTCAGGCTCAAGCTCCGGCAGACGATCGACGCGTGGTCCGCTGCCGACCGGGCTCTTGTGGGCGGGTTCCTGCAGCAGCGGATCGCCGCCGAGCACGCGGACAATCCGGCTGCTGGCTGGGCCGAGGCGCTGACGTCGGCGCTTGACTACCGGGGCTGGCACGAGTTCGTGATCCAGCGCTATTCCGACGGGCAGTGGCGGCCCGCCACCGGCCCCGCCTCGGGAGGCGAGCGTGCCCTGGTGGTGTCGGTTCCGCTGTTCGCGGCGGCTTCGTCGCACTACAAGTCGGCCGGCAATCCGCACGCGCCGAGGCTGATCGCGCTCGACGAGGCATTCGCCGGGGTCGATGACGACTCCCGCGCCAAATGCCTGGGCCTGCTCGCCACCTTCGACATGGACGTGGTGATGACCAGCGAGCGGGAGTGGGGCTGCTACCCGCAGGTGCCGGGACTTGGCATCTGCCAGCTTGCGCGCCACGATGGCGTCGACGCGGTCCTGGTTACGCCGTGGCGGTGGGACGGGCGAGAACGCCGCAGGGCCGAACGGGCGCCGGTGTGACCGATACCGCGGACGACGGCATCAGGCTGCACCGTCTGCTTGGCGGCGAGCACACCGCGTGGCTGGTCCGGCGAGCGCGGGACCGGCTGGAGGCCGGGCGCCCGCTGACCGGGACCGTGACCCTGGCCGACGCGACCGTGGAGCAGCGGCGGGCGGCCGAACGGCTGACCGGCAGGCCGCCCCGTTCCGGTACGTCGCTGTCAGTGTCGCTGCCCGAGGTGGACCGGGTCTTGCGCGAGAGCGGGGCTGCGCCCGGCGGGCTGGCCGAGGCCGTCGCGCTGCTGACCGGTCCGCTCCGGGACCGCAACCGCGACCGGCTGGATGC
>NZ_JBARCR010000414.1:0-3508 GCF_049794275.1 Trebonia sp. | reverse complement strand
GGTGAGAACGACAAGACCATGCTGCTGCTCGGCATGTACGTCACGATCGCGCTCCTGGCGATCGTGATCGGCATGATCGCGTGGCGGCGGGTGGGGATCGGGGTGGCCGGCACCGGCCTGTTCGGGCTGTTCGGGGCGTTCGTCGCCATCACAAGGCCGGAAAGTCACGTCACCGACGTGATCCCGTCGGTCGTCGGCGGCATCGTGGGGATCGTCGCCCTCGTCTGGCTGCACAGCACCGCCTCGCGGCGGCCCGCTTACCGCCCTGGACGGACACTATGACGCGCACTGGCGCACCGACAGGCACCTATTCGCCGGCGCCGCCGCCGAACAGGCCTAACCGGCGCAACTTCCTGATCGCGAGCGGCGCCGCCGCCACGGTCGCCGCCGCGGCGGGGATCGGCGGCCAGTACCTGCAGAACAAGCGGTTCAGCGTGAACACGTCCTCCGTGAAGCTAGGCAAGCCAGCGGTGAAGGCTGAGGCCCTGCCGAAGGGCGCGGAGATCACGGACATCCCTGGCCTGTCGTCGTTCTACACGCCGAACAGCCAGTTCTACCGGGTGGACACGGCCCTGGTGGTCCCGCAGGTTTCGCCCCAGACGTGGCAGCTGCGGATTCACGGCATGGTGGACAAGCCCATGACGATCAACTTCGACGACCTGATGAAGCGCCCGATGTTCGACCACGACATCACCCTGACGTGCGTCTCTGAGAACGTCGGCGGCGGCTATATCGGCAACGCACGCTGGCAGGGGGCGCTGCTCGCGGACCTGCTCAAGGAGGCGGGGATCCAGCCCGGCGCCACGCAGATCGTCATGCGCGATGTGAACGGGATGAACCTCGGAGTGGCCACCGAACCCGTAATGGACGGCCGGGCGTCGCTGCTCGCCGTCGGGATGAACGGGCAGCCGCTGCCACAGGAGCACGGCTTCCCAGTTCGCGTCGTCGTCCCAGGCCTGTACGGCTACGTGTCAGCCTGCAAGTGGGTGGTGGACATGCAGCTCACCACGTTCGGAGCGTTCGACGCGTACTGGACGCAGCGCGGCTGGTCGCAGCAGGCGCCGATCAAGACCGAGTCCCGCATCGACACGCCGAAGGGCGGAACCGTCAACGGGGGCACGGTGATGATCGCCGGCGTCGCGTGGGCGCAGCACCGCGGCATCGAAGCGGTGGAGGTCGGGATCGACGGCACCTGGCACCAGGCGAAGCTGGCCGTCCAGGACACGATCGACACCTGGCGGCAGTGGTACTACCCGTGGCAGGCGACGGCGGGCAAGCACACGCTGCAGGTGCGGGCCACCGACAAGACCGGCTACACGCAGACCTCCGTCTTCCACCGGCCAGAACCGAACGGCGCGACCGGCTATCACACCGTGCAGGTCACGGTGGCCTGACCGGCAGGCACGCGACAGACAAAGCGGATGTAGCGTCGGGGCATGCCGAAGTCCGGGCCAGAGACGGCAGCGATCACCGCGAGGTACCGGGCGTTCGCCGCCGAAGCGCGCGGCCGGTCGCCGCAGTACGAGGAACTAGCCCTGGCGGCCGGCCGGGACCAGCAGGTGCTGGCCTTCCTGGCTACGCTGCCCCCGGCTAAGCGGCAGCCGAACCTGCTGTTCGCTGCGGCGCGCTGCCTGCTCGGCGAGCCAGCGGACCTGGCGGCGCTGCACACGCTCCTCACCGGGCGGCGCGACGAGCTCGCCGGGATCATGTTCCAACGGCGCACCCAGACCAACGAGCCAGCCAGGTGCGCCACGCTGCTGCCCGCCCTGGCGCTTCTTCCCGGGCCGCTGGCGCTGATCGAGGTCGGTGCGAGCGCCGGGCTCACCCTCCTCGTGGACCGGTACTCCTACGACTACGCCGGCCATCGGGTCACCGGAACCGACCCGCGGGCGCCGGTGCTGACCTGCGAGCCGCGCGGCCCGGTTCCGCTTCCCGGCCGGGTTCCTGACGTCGTCTGGCGAGCCGGCCTGGATCTCAACCCGCTTGATGTAACGTCCGCGAACGACGTCCGCTGGCTGGAGTGCCTGCTATGGCCAGGCGAGAGCGGCCGTCAGGAGCGGCTGACCGCGGCCATCGACGCGGCGCGGCGTGACCCGCCCCGGGTGCACCGGGGGGACTTGCTCACCGACCTCCCCGGCCTCGCCAGCCAGGCGCCGCCAGACGCGACCCTCGTCATCTACCACTCGGCCGTGCTGGCGTACGTCGCGCCTGGGCAGCGCGGGGAGTTCGCCGAACTCGTCAGGGCGCTCGGCGCCGTCTGGCTTTCTAACGAGGCCCCCGCGGTCCTGCCAGGCACCGCCGCGGACCGCGAGGAGGAGGGGCATTTCACGCTGGCCGAGAACGGCACGCGAGCGATCGCCCACACTGACCCGCACGGCACCTGGCTGCGCTGGCTGTCCTAGCGGTGACGGCCTGACGGAGCCTGCGTGTCCGTCCCGGCCGGCTCGCTCACGTCGGCGTCGCCCCCGCGGCGGCGGAAGTACAGGACCACCGCGACCACCAGCGCGACCACGACGATGCCCGCGATGGCGTAGGTGAGACCGTGGAAGTCGTTGGCGATGTGCTGCCAGTTGGCGCCCAGGGCGTAGCCGGCGATGCCGAGGGCCGCCGTCCACGGGATGCAGCCGAGCGTGGTGAACAGGCCGAACCGGCCCGCGGGCATGCCAGCGAACCCGGCGGGCAGCGAGATGAAGGTGCGCACCACGGGCACCATCCGGCCGAACAGCACCGCGGCCGAGCCGTACCGGTCGAACCAGGCGGTGGCGCGGTCGATGTCGTGGCCGCGCACTCCGAACCGGCGTCCCCAGCGCCGGACCGCGGGCTGCCCGGCGTACCGGCCCACGGCCCAGGCGATGTAGCTCCCGGCCACGTTGCCGAGCACCCCGGCGAGCACGATGCCGATGAGCGTGGGGTGCGCCCCTGGGTAGGCGCCGGCGGCGAGCGCGCCGCCGAACAGCATGATGACCTCGGACGGAATCGGGATGCAGGCCGACTCGGCAAGCATCAGCAGGAACACTGCGACGTACCCGTACTGGGTGATCAAGTGCTGCACAAGACTGTTCCCTCCAATGGTTATCTTCTACATAATTGTAGTAGATAACCGCCGCATCATCGTCATCGTCCGGCGGGCAACCTCCCGGACCGCGCCGGGCCTGTGGTGGGCAACGAGCAGCACTGTCAGGACGACACCGCTGGCCACCAGGCCCGCGATGCCAGCGACGTGACCGATCCGCGCCAGCGAATGAGCGGCCAGGATGCCCGCACTCAGCGCCGCCGCCAGCCACGGCACGCGCATCACGAGGATCCGGGCGGCAAAGGACCGGTAGCGCATCCCGGCACCGCCGGCTACCGATGGCATCGACGCGGTGAGCCAGGCCGCGGTCCGGCCGCGACGGGCGGGCTGCTGCTCCGCCCGCCCAGGACGGCGGCGGCGCCACCACCCGGTCAGTGCGGCACCGCTGAAGAACGCCAGCTGATCGCCCGCGACGACCGCGACGATGACAGGGAC
>NZ_JBARCR010000413.1:0-2532 GCF_049794275.1 Trebonia sp. | reverse complement strand
AGTCCGCGCCGAGCGCGGACACGTCCACCGGAATGTGCGGGGTAGCGTGCACGCCGTCCACGTAGCACAGCGCGCCTGCCGCGTGCGCGACGGCCGCGATCGCCGCCACGTCAGGCCGCGTCCCGAGCACGTTGCTCGCCGCCGTCACCGCCACCAGCCGGGTCCTGTCGCCGACCAGCTCCGCGTACTGTGCCGCGGGCAGCTCCCCGGTCGCCAGGTCGGCCTCCGCCCAGCGGACCACCGCCCCGGCCCGCGCCGCGGCCTGGATCCACGGCCGGATGTTAGCGTCGTGGTCGAGCCTGGACACCACGATCTCGTCCCCTGGCGCCCAGCCGCGCGCCAGCGCGGCCGACATCCGGTACGTCAGCGCCGTCATGCTCGGCCCGAAGACCACCCCGGACGCCGCGCCACCGGTCAGGTCGGCGACGGCGCGCCGCGCCTCCGCCACGATCGCATCGGAACGCTCGCTCGCCGCGAACGCGCCCCCGATGTTCCCGATTCCGGCTCGGTACGCGGCCGCGATCGCGTCGATGACGGAACCGGGAACCTGGGTCCCCGCCGCGCCGTCCAGGTAGGCGTGCCCGTCGGCCAGCGCGGGGTAGCTACCCCGGACGCGGGCGACGTCGAAGGTCGTAGCCATGACGCACGATCATATACGCCCGTCGAAAAAACCAGGTGACATCCCCGGCCGCAGTTATTACGCTCCGCCTAGTGTCCTCCAGCCCAGTCGCCGCCCTTTGGCGGCTGCGCCCGTACCTGCGCCCGTACCGCTTCCAGCTGATCGCGATGATCGTCGCGGCCCTGGCCGCGGAGGGCGCGGAGGTCGCGATCCCGCTGCTCGTCAAGGCCGTGATCGACGGCGCCGTCGCGCACGACGAGCGCGACCTGCTGATCCCGTTCGGCATCGCCGCGATCGCCCTCGGCGTGGCGTCCGCCGTGCTGAGCCTGATCCGCCGCTGGGTGCAGGGCAACGCGGTCACCGACATGGAGAAGACGATCAGGGACGACCTGTACGCGCACCTGGAGCGGCTGGATCCCGCGTTCCACGACGAGTGGCAGTCCGGCCAGCTGCTGTCCCGTGCCACCACTGACCTGTCGTCCATCCGCCGGTTCGCCGGGTTCGGGGTCGTCTTCCTGATCACCAGCATCGTGATGTTCTTCGGGGTCACCGCGCTGCTCATCCACTTGAACTGGTGGCTCGGCCTGATTACCGGCGCGATGTTCGCGCCGGTGCTGGTGTTCTGCACCAGGTTCGAGCGGAAGTACAAGGTGCTGTCCCGGCGGGTGCAGGACCAGGAAGGCGACCTGACCACGCTGGTCGAGGAGGCGGCGACCGGGGTACGGGTGCTGAAGGCCCTCGGCCGCGCCCCCGAGGCGGCGGAGGCTCACTTCGCCCAGTCCACCGAGGTGTACAAGACTCAGGTCGCCAAGGCCCGCATCCTCGGCGGCTTCTGGTCGGTGCTCGACCTCATCCCGAACGCCGCGATCGCGCTCATCGTGGTGCTCGGCGCGATCGCGGTCAGCCACCACTCGCTGACCATCGGCGGCCTGGTCGCCTTCATCACGCTGGCCCTGTTCCTGGTGTGGCCGATCGAGGCGCTCGGGTACATCATCGCCTCCGGTGAGGAGGCGGCGACCGCCGCGCAGCGGGTGCTGGAGATCTTCGACACCGATCCGGAGATCACGGAGAAAACCGTTCCCTCCGAACGGGCCCGCGTCTTCGCCCCCGCCCACCTGCGCTTCGAGCATGTGGGGTTCACCTATCCAGGCAGCAGAGAGCCGGTGCTGCGGGACGTCGACCTGAGCCTGGCACGCGGCGAGACGCTGGTGCTCGTCGGGGCGACCGGGTCAGGCAAGACGACGCTGCTGCAGCTCGTGCCGCGGCTGGCGGACACGACCAGCGGCCGGGTGCTGATCGGCGGCACCGACGTGCGCGACATCCCGCTCGCCGCGCTGCGCACGGCGGTGGGCTGCGCGTTCGAGGAGGCCACGCTGTTCTCCGCGAGCGTGCGGGAGAACGTCACCTTCGGCGCGCCGGACGCCTCGGACGACGAGATCGAGGCGGCGCTGGCCGCCGCGCAGGCGCGGTTCGCCTATGACCTGCCGTGGGGGCTGGACACCCGGATCGGCGAGCAGGGCATGGCGCTGTCCGGCGGGCAGCGGCAGCGGGTCGCGCTGGCCCGCGCGATCCTCGCCAGGCCCGAGGTGCTGATCCTCGACGACCCGCTGTCGGCCCTCGACGTGCGCACCGAGGAGCGGGTCACCACGGCCCTTGGCGACGTGCTGGCCGGGACCACGGCGCTGGTCGTCGCGCACCGGCCGTCCACCGTGCTGCTGGGCGACGCCGTGGCGCTGCTGGACGGCGGGGTTATCGCGGCCGTGGGCGCGCACCGGGAACTGATGGCTGCCGAGCCCGGTTACCGGGACCTCATGTCCATGTCCGAGGGCGGCGAGCCGGCCCGCCGGGCGCGGGCCGGGTGAGCGCGCTGGAGGTGACGCGATGAGCACGCCGGCGACCGCGCAGCCCTGGCG